>JALZJN010000016.1 GCA_030859735.1 Actinomycetota bacterium | reverse complement strand
TAGGAAGGCGGCTCTCGAGGTCGAGGGGGTGGGAACTATGATGTGATCGAGCTCTGCACTTTTCTTGATCAGAACTGTGCACTTCTGGTGATCGCCTACACAACCGGCACCTACTACCGGCGCGCTGCTGCCCCGCAACGGCTAGACAATGGAACGGGTGAGCGATTCGTCGTTTCGGGGAGAGACACCCCGCCAGAGAATCGAGGACGAGTGCGCGCGTCGCGGCAAGGATGCGGTTGTTGCCGGATACATTGCGTTGCTGGAAGGCGGCGAGGCGGACGCCGAGCTGATCGTCGCACTTGATGGGCCTCCCGCGCATGGGGCAATCATCGGCGAGCGCGGGGGCCTGTTCTACTGGCTGCGTGCCTGGGCGGCCCGGGGCCTCCTCTGGGGCCTGGGACGACGAGGCCCTGCCGTCAGTGCTGGCTGCACTCAGTGACGACGCCTGGCGGGTGAGGGAGATGGCCGCCATGGTCGTGGCCCGGCATCGACTTGGTGATGCCATGCTGATCGTTGCGAAACTTCGGCAAGACCCCATCCCAGGGGTGTGCACGGCCGCGTCCCGGGCTCTGGTCCATCTCACCGAGAGCGGCGCCTAGCGGACATGAATCGGAATAGAGTGACGGATCACTTTGAGAGGCAAGAAAACAGCAACAAAGCGGATGGGGCTTGCGATAGCCGTCGCTCTCTTCGGCGCCGCCTGTGTCGGCGGCGGCGATGGAGCCGCGGGAGACAACACCGCTCAGGGCGGTACGAACGGGAGCCAGGTACTGGGCGGGACCGATGCGAGCAAGGGCGGGACGCTCAAGCTCGCCTCGATCGAGGGCCCGGATTATATGGACCCGGGAGCGGCCTACACGGTCACGTTCTTTTCCTATCTCGGGCGTGGCGTCTTCCGCAAACTCGTCGATTATGCACCTGGCCCCGACTTCGCGAAGCAGAGCGAGTTGGTGCCGGACCTCGCCGAGGATTTGGGGCAGCCCAACGCCGCTAACACCAAGTGGGCCTACAAGCTCAAGGATGGGATCAGGTTCGGTCCTGCTCTGGGGGGAGAGAATGTCCCGGGCGTAACCGGCGAAGAGATCACCTCGGACGACATCAAGTACGCCATCGAGCGGCTCTTCCTGCCGTCGGTTGGCGCCCAGTACGGCTTCTACTACGAGCCCATCGAAGGTGTAACGGAGTTTGCCCAAGGCCAGGCGGACGACATTGAGGGCATCGAAACGCCGGACGACAAGACCATCGTTTTCAAGCTCACCAAACCGATCGGTGACTGGGATTACCGCATGTCGATGGCTGCGACTACCCCGGCGCCGGAGAGGTACGTTTCGCAGTTCGACAAGAAGAAGATCTCAGACTACGACAGCCATGTTGTCTCGAGTGGTCCGTACTACGTCGACGCCTACACACCTTCAGAAGAGATCAAGCTGCTCAGGAACGAGGAGTGGGACCCGAGCACCGACGACATCCGCGAGGCATATGTCAACAAGATTGATTGGAGAATGGGTTTCGACAATGCAGTCTGTGTCGACGAGGTGCTGAGCAACGACTACGACAACGCAGTAGACTGCGAGCCGGAAGGTTCTCAGCTCAAAAAGGTCCTGGGGGATCCCGAGCTCAAGGGGCGGTTCTTCAATCTTCCGATACCTTGCACGGATTACATCTTCATGAACACCACCGTCGAGCCGTTCGACGATCCAAAGGTTCGTGAAGCCATGAACTACGCTGTCGACCGCGCAAACCAGCTCAAGGTGGTCGGTGGGAGCTACACGGGCGACGTTGCAACAAGTATTCTGCCGCCGGGAACGATAGGACACCTACCCACCGTGGACTACAACCCGTTCGAAAGCTCGGGCATGTCCGGAAACATGCAGAAGGCAAAGGCGCTCCTGAAGGAAGCCGGCCTGGCGGATGGCTATCACGAGGAGCTCCTGGTGGTGGGTGACGCGCAGGGCGCAGGTCCGAAGCAATTGGAGTCGCTGCGGTCGGACTTGGAGGCAATCGGCTTCGACAACCTCCAGATCGAGCGCCTCAACTTCCCGGGCAACTACTTGCAGTACTACGGGATCCCCCGGACCAACACGGCCGTAGGCCTCGCGGCCTGGTGTCAGGACTACCCTTCCCCGGTCACGTTCTTCGAGCCGCTGCTGTACGGACCGAGCATCATCCAGCAGGGCAACGCCAATTCCGCCGAGATGGACGATCCGGAGCTGAACAAGGCGATCGAGGACTCCGTGGAGGTTGCGATTGACTCCGCCGAGGCCGTCGGCTCATGGGAAAGCACCAACAAACTGGCCACCGAGAAGGCTCCGTGGGTGCCGCTCCGTTGGTACCTGGACCGCGAAGTCGGGAGCACCAACCTCGTGAACGGCTACTGGCACCAGCCACTCACCATGTTGGACTGGGTCAACACAGGAGTTAAGAGCAAGCACCGATAGTTTTGATCGGGAGAGATTCTCTGGCTCGCTGGCAGGGGACTTTGGACGTTGTCCCACGCGGGCCGTCAGAGCTCGTCGCGACGGCCAGAGATCGAAGCTCCTTCGTGCCTTCATGTCCAAGGACACGGACGACGCCCACCCTTTGCTTCGTCGGGCTCGATCCGGCTGGCTTCGGGATCGACACGGTGCCGTAGCCCCTGGCTTGATCGGGCAGTAGCCCCTGGCTTGATCGGTGATCCGGGCCACCATCGATGAGCATCCGGGCTCGCTGGAGTGCTGCTCGAGCTGGTTGCCGCCGACGAACGGAGAGGCCTCGGGGGCGCGCTCGGGCCCCGCACTTCCCGAAGGCCGCCTCGGAGGCGCCCCGGGCCCAGCCCTCGAGGGCTCGGAGGCCGTCGCCGGGTCCGATTAAGGCGGCCCGACTCCGCTAAGGAACACCCCCAAACCGACGCGAACCGACGTGAGGGATCAAGAGCGCGCACCAGGCCCGGCGTGGCGCAGGCGCCGCGAGTCTGAACTGCACGGTGAAACCGGATCTTAGGCGTCTAGGCCAAAGCGGCGGTTCGCAGCCTCAGGCGGCTCCTCCGGCCACTTTTACTACTATGGTGGTAGTCTCGAAAGACAGCAGGGCTTTGGCCGTCCGGCTCTCCTAGGAGGCGTAATGAGACTTACTCGAAGGGTGCCGCTTGCTTCGGTTGCCCTCATCCTGGCGCTGTCGCTGGTAGCGGCCGCGTGCGGTGGAGACGAGGGCGAGGGGGAAGCTGCCCAGACCGAGGACGGCGGCGCGCCGGCGCAGGGGGGCTCGTTCACGATGTCGGGCTGCGAACCGGAGTATCTCATTCCGGGCCAGAGCAACGAGACCTGTGGCGGCCAGGTCCTCCAGGTCCTGTTCACGCCGCTCGTGCTTTTCGACGCCGAGACCTCGGAGCCGACCTTCGACGGCGCGGTGGGCGAGTCGATCGAGTCCGACGACCAGAAGGTCTGGACTATCAAGATCAAGGACGGGTGGACCTTCCATGACGGCACCCCCGTCACCGCCCAGTCGTTCGTCGACGCATGGAACTGGACCGCCTTCGGACCCAACGTCGCGGGCAACTCCTACTTCTTCGAGAACGTCGAGGGCTACGACGAGGTCCAGTGCGAGCTCAATGCCGCCGCGACCAAATGCATCTCGGACCCGAAGACCGACGAGATGACCGGCCTTGAGGTCATCGACGACCTGACCTTCGAAGTCACGCTCAAGGACAAGTTCAGCCAGTATCCCATCACCCCCGGTTACAACGCCTTTCATCCGCTGCCGAAGTCGTTCTTCGACGACCCAGAGGCCTTCAACGAGAAGCCGATCGGCAACGGGCCCTACATGATGGACGGCGAGTGGAAGCACAACCAGGCGATCAACTTGGTGAAGTACGAGGACTACACCGGGACGCCGGGGAATGCAGACGCCATCGAGTACCGCATCTACGGGGCCGAGGGGCTCGACACCGCGTATCGTGACCTCCAGGCGGGCAACGTCGACGTCCTCGACAGCGTCCCGCCCGAGCAGATCGAAGCGGCCAAACAGGAATTCGGCGACCGCTACCTGGAGGCTCCGAGCTCATCGTTCACCTACCTGGGCTTCCCCCTCTACGACGACAGATTCGAGGACCCTGCCTTGCGTCACGCCTTCTCGATGGCGATCGACCGTCAGGCGATCATCGACGCGATCTTCTTCGGCACCCTCACCGAGGCGAAGTCGGTCGTGTCTCCGGTGGTCAAAGGCTCGCGCGAGGATCCCTGCGGAGACTCGTGCGTCTACGACCCGGACGCAGCCAAGCAGATGCTCGAAGACGCCGGTGGGTGGCAGGGTGAGCTGACGCTGTGGTTCAACAACGACGGCGGCCACGAGGAGTGGATGGAGGCGGTCTCAAACCAGCTGCGCCAGAATCTCGGGATCCAGGACATCAAGTTCGAGAGCTTCGAGTTCGCCGAGTACCTCGGCAAGCTCGACGCCGAGGAGGCCACCGGCCCGTTCCGCCTCGGGTGGGTCATGGACTACCCGAGCCCGCAGAACTACCTCGAGCCGATCTACGGCACCACGGGCTCGTCCAACAACTTCGCCTACTCGAACAACGAGGTCGACAACCTCATCGATCAGGGCAACGCCGCAGGGAGCGTGGATGAGGGCATTGGGTTCTACAACCAGGCCGAGGACATAGTCCTCGAGGACATGCCCGTGATACCGCTGTGGTTCGGCTTGAACCAGACTGCTCACTCGGAGCGGATCAGCAACGTGCTCCAGGATGCGTTCAGCTTCACGCGGCTCGCAGAGATCGAGGTGGTCGAGCAGTAGCGAGCAGCTTGATCAGTTAGGATCTGGGCGGG
>JALZJN010000314.1 GCA_030859735.1 Actinomycetota bacterium | reverse complement strand
CCGTGTGCGTGATAACGTATCGACGTCCCGAGGGACTGAATCGCCTGCTGAACGGTCTCAACGGCTTGGTCTTCGACAAGAACCCGCTTCCCGATCTGGAAATCATCGTCGTCGATAACGATCCGACCGGCTCCGCACAAGTGATCTGCGAAGGAGCGAGGCCAAACCTAAGGTGGCCGCTCAAGTATTGCGTTGAGTCACGCCGAGGCATCCCCTTCGCCCGTAACAGGGCCATCGCATCTGCCGGGCCGGACATGGACTTTGTGGCTTTCGTGGACGACGATGAGGTGCCCCTGCCATATTGGATGGATGAACTTCTGTACGTTCAACATTCGTACAACGCCGACGTGGTATATGGTGCTGTCCTACCTTTCTTCGTGGAGGATGCACCCGCTTGGATAGTCAAGGGACAGTTCTTCGAACATACTTTCGCGCGGGCTCAGTACCCTACCGGTCATCTCTTGGAGCTGGCGGACACAAACAACGTTCTCCTACGTTCGCGGGTTTTCGGAGGCATGGACAAGCTCTTCGACGAACGTTTTGCGTTAACTGGTGGTAGCGATACGCACTTCTTCATGAGGGTGTTCCGCGCGGGGTACAAGATAGTTTGGGCGGCAGACGCTCGGGTGCACGACTGGGTGCCCAAGAATCGCGCCAACGCCAGGTGGATTCTCCAGAGAGCTTACCGGCTCGGAAACACCCGCAGCCTGTGCGAGCTCGACCTCGAACCCTCGGGAGCGGGGCGGGTGGTGCCTGTGATCAAAGGAGTTGGGCGAATCGCCCAGGGGATACTGCTCATCCCCGTGTCGCTCACCCTAGGCCGTCACGCATTTGTTGGGGCTCTGCACAAGATTTGCTACGGTGCGGGGAGGCTCGCAGGAGTGCTAGGCGTGCAGTATGAGGAATACCGAAGGTTTGGCGGAAATAGCGTCACAGGTGATCGCGGTAGTAAGACAATAGCCTTTTGCGGCACCCGCGGCCTACCTGCAAGGTACGGAGGTTTTGAGACCGCGGTGGACGAGATCACCCGACGCTTTGTCCAGAGTGGCTATAATTGCGTCGTCTTTAGCCGCTCGTACTCCGATACCTCATCGGCGGAGTACCACGAAGGTCGCAGACTGATCCACGTAAGGGGCAGTTCCCGACGTACCTTGGACACCTTCTTCGCCTCCTTTCAGGAGGGGTGGCACCTGTTGCGCCACCGTGGCGAGTACGATTACGTCTTTTGGTTCAACAACGCCAACCTCCCGGGGATACTGCTGACGCTCTTGTCACGCGTTCCTATGTCCGTAAACACCGACGGCCTGGAGTGGCGCAGGCCGAAGTGGCGTTGGCCCTTCAAGGCCTACTCTTTTCTTTCTTCCTTTCTCATCTGCAGGTTGTGCGAGAGTTTGATTTCCGACGCCAGGGAGATCCAATCATATTACAAGAGAAGGTTTTGGAAGGATACCCACTTCATACCCAGCGGCAGCCCACGGGTACAGACCGTTCCCCCGCACAGGAGATCGGCCATCTTGGAGCGGTACGGGTTGGTGCCAGGGCGCTATTTCCTGCAGATAACCCGCTTCGAGCCGGACAACCTGCCACTCGATACAGCGCTCGCCTTCCGAGCTGCCGGTCTGGCAAGGGACGGGTTCAAATTGTTGCTCGTTGGTTACAGCCGTGAGACGCCGTACGCACGGCGGATCAAGGCGATGTCGGGCAGCCACGGAATCTCTGTTCTCAACGCCATTTACGATGCCGAGGCTTTGACTGTTCTCCGGGAGAACTGTTTCTGCTATATTCACGGCAACTCCGTCGGGGGCACCAATCCCGCGTTGCTCGAGGCCATGGTGAGCTGCCCGAGGATTCTCGCCATCGACACGATGTTCAGCAGGGAAGTGCTCGGAGACACCGGATACCTCTTCACATCGGCAAACATGGCGGCTTCCTTCCGCGGCGTCCTAAGCAGTCCCGACCGGTCGACGGCCATGCGAGACCGGGGGCAGGCGCATTATCGGTGGGACTCGGTGGCAGAGAGCTACATGCGCCTGGTAGAAGGACAGTCGGCGGCCTACAGCGTTCAGCCAAAACAAAAGGCTGAAAGCTGACCGCTGTAAGCCCTACACACGGCGCTGTCAGCGCCGTTCTGTCAAGTCAAAGCTCCTGCCCACGAAGGTCGCGTCCGCAAAGGCGGCGTTCCTGATCTGCTCATCGTACCTGGGCATGGTATCGGAGGGCCGTGTCTCGTCGATGCCGGGCACATCGGGCAGTCCGTCGGAGTAGTCGACTGCCCTGAGCTGCAACGGCGCCCCTGCCCGCACCTCGAGCGTCAACTCGACGCCCTCTTCGGGGAGATTATAGAACTCGATACCCCATTGGCCCGACCTTCCAGTCCTTGCGGTCTCCCCGACCGGTTGACCATCCACGGCCGTCGAGAGTACCGGGGTGTCGGGGACTTGGGAGTCGTCGGACTCCAGCCACAACGAGAGGTTCTCAGCACCCCGCGGGGACGATATCCGAAGCCTGAGCGTCCGCGTATCCTCGCTCGTGTCGTCGCCGAGTACCTCTACGGCGGGCGCAGCGAGTGCCACCGCGGGTGCCTCTTCCAAGAGGCCGGGCGGCCCGGTGGGCAGGAAATCTTCTAGACGTCCCCGTTCGGCGTTCGGCCCGACGAACCGCGAGGTGTAGTCGTCTGTCTCGTCGAAGGTAGCCCACATCGCCTCCCCCGAGTCGGCGTCGAGGGCGTAGAGGATGCTGTCGGGGCGAGGATGGTCGGCGTCGAAGCCGGAGAGCAGGCCCCCGGCCACAAAGCGGCCCGCGGCGGCGAACGCAAGCCCTAGGGATGCCCACACGGGCGCGCGGGCACCTCCCCCACCGGCCAAGGCCACGGGCCCCGCAAGGAGCCCGACGCCGAGCACGACGAATACGGCCGTCACGGCTGCCAAGCTCACGGTGAGCGCGAGGTACAGCAGGTAGATGAGTGGTGCCAATAAGGCGATAGCCGCTGCGCCAAAGAGCACCAGGACGGCCGTGCGGACGTAGGAGGCTTTCGAGCCGCTACGCGCATCGGGTAGGACAAACGAGGCGGCGAGCCCGATCAGCGCGAGTAGAATCGGCCAGGTGAAGACGTAGCTTGCGCGGGGCATGAGCGCCGTACTCAGGACACAGAGCACTAGCCAGGGCACGAGCGCCCCGACTGCGATATTGTGCGCGCCAGCCCGGCGGCCGGCTAACCCGTACAGGGCGAGGGCGAGGGCGAGGGTCGCGGCCAGAAAGCCCAAAGCATAGATCCCACTGTGGTAAACATCGCCCCGGCTAATCTCGACTGGGCGTCCGCCGCCCACAAAGCGTAGCAGCGGCAGGAGAGCAGCGACAACCGCCGGGATGAGGACGACCGCGAGGAGCGAGGTTAGAAAGCTACCCAAAGTGCCGCGAACAGTAAGGAGTCGCCGTCGCAGGCCGAGCACGACTACTCCGGCGAACACGACAGCCACGAAAACCGAGAACACGACGGCCCATCCGGCGGGGTAGCGGACCAGAAAAAGGCCGAGCACGTCAAAGTACACTGGCTTGCCCAATTCGCCTGCGGGGGGGGCCATATCATTCGGGCCGGCGTCGCCGAAGTACCGCGCCAGGGCAAGGGCGTACGAGCCGTGATGTTGCAGGCTATTTTCGTCTACGTTGCTCGGGGTATCCAACGCCGTATGGTAGCGGGTGGATTCGCCGAAGTACCCGAAGTTCAGCCCCGCCATGTCAGCATCGTATTGGAACACGGTCAGATCTGTATTCACCGACATACGTGTGTAGATCGCAGCGCTGGCAGAGGACGCAATGGGGCGGGGAGCCGCGCGGGCAACCCCCTCAACGAGTCGCCACTCAAGCGCATTCGGGGTGATCTGGAACACCGCGGAGGGGCCACCGCCCCCACGCGCCTCGAAGTTTAGCACGGCGCCCACGTCGTCGGCCCAAGGATGCTCCTCGACGAAGGCCTTTGCACCCAAGAGCCCGGTCTCCTCCCCCTCAGTGAACAACAGGATCACGTCGTTGCGCAGCGGGGGATCCGACGAGAGAGCACGCGCGGTCTCGAGCAGGGCCGCCACGGCTGTCCCATCGTCGTTCGCGCCAGGGCCGGCCGCCACCGAGTCGTAGTGGGCTACCAGCATCACCGCCTGTCCACCGCCGCCTCGCGTGCCCTGGATTCTGGCGAGCACGTTGCTGGGGGTGCCCGCAGCGTAGGGGAATCCAAACCGCTCGTTCACCACCGTCGCCGTCTGCACCTGCGGGTCGAGACCAAGCGACTCTAAGCGGTCGAAGATGTATTCGCGTACCTCGGCGTTCTCGGGCGAGCCTATGGGGTGTGGCTCCTGGCCGATGCGGTCCACGTGCTCCATGGCTCGGGCGGAGGAAAACTCCCCTGCTGGAGCATCCGGCGGCTCGGCGGCGATAGGCTTGGTGCCGTAGTAGGCAGCAAGTGTGGCGCACGCCGCCAGCAGCAGGGACACAAGGACGCCGGGAGGGATGTATCGTCGTCTGCCCCGGGAATATCGTCTCACTTTTCGGGCTCTATGGACCCACACTCACCTGTAAGGGCGCCCGTAGTGGCAGCCGCCCTTACGATCGTCTCCGTTGGAGACCTCCACGTTGCTTGTAATTGGTCATGACCGTACCA
>JALZJN010000302.1 GCA_030859735.1 Actinomycetota bacterium | reverse complement strand
CGCGAGCCCGAAAGGGGCGCAGGGTTCAGGCGCCGAGTGTCGTGATCAGTGAGGTCTACACATTCGCCTAAGCGCGAGAGGTTGCTCCGCGTTGTGGCGGCAAAGTGACGCTTCTTTCCACGGGATAGGCGACGATGAACGACTGGAAGTGGCGTTCCCTGTGTGGCGTCTCATAGGAGGGTCTGTGGCCAAGGTTCGAGGGAGTTCCGTCGGACGCTGCCGGCTTTAGGCGCTGCCGTTCCCGTCATCATCCTCTTCGTAGCCGTGCTCAGACATGCGACTGCTGGACCTTGGGCCGTTCTTCTGGTCGCTTGTCCTGGGTACAGGTATCTCGCTGCTCCTCGAACAGGATGAGTGGAGGCGGCTGCGTGCCACTATAGGAGAGTTCACCGAGGAGCAAGTGAGCGATCAGCGTCGTGTTACTTCTCCACCTGAAGCATCCTCATAAGGCTTCGCGCACCCCTCTTGTTCGGTTCGAGTGCCCCCGGGGGGAGCCGGACGAAAGGGGCGCGCAACCGGTCCGCTGCTGGTATGCGCTACGTACTCGCTTTCATAAGAGCAAATGGTCGGTTACAAGTCGCGGTTATCTCAGTGAATACGCTGTCTACACGGGGATCGAGTCAAAGCGCGCCGATATCGCCCTCCGAACGTCGGGATCGCGCAGGCCATCAGCGGGCATGCGACTCAGCTCCACGAACATGGCCTCCAGGCCACCGGGCGTCCACAGAGTCAGAAAGCGTCCACCCCCGGGATGCGCGCGCATCACGTGCTTCGTGCTTCGTGGCACGAGGATGAAAGAGCCCGGTCCGGCCTGGACCTCGTCCTCGCCGAGCGTGAAAGTGAAGTTGCCGTCGAGGACGTAAAACGACTCCTCGGTCTTCTCGTGGGTGTGAAGGACGGTCCACGGGCCCTCTCCTCCCGCAAACTCGCCCAGAGCGAATGCCCCGTTTGTCTGATCCGTGCCCACCAGCAGTCTCATCGTGATGTTTCCGAGATCAAAGGTGTCACCCCTCGATGCCTCGATGACGTGAGCGTGGGTCATGGCTGCCTCCTCAAGGCCGAAGCTTTCTGTCGCTTCCCAAACCTTAGGGCAGCGGAGGCTGCGCCGCAATCCCAAAAAATGAACTTGTGCCCGTGTCGGCGGCGCAGGATACTCCCTCCATGAGGACCTATGGGCAATACTGCCCGATCGCCCGTACATCGGAGCTGTTCGCAGAGCGGTGGACGCCGATCCTCATCCGCAACCTGCTCGCGGGTTGCCGCACGTTCGGCGACCTCTTGTCCGGAGCCCCCGGCATCAGCAAGGCTCTCCTGGCCCAGAGGCTCGAGCTCCTCGAGGCCCACGGAATCCTGATTAAGGAAACGAACTCTTCCGGCCGCGGCTATGTCTACTCGCTCACCGAGAAAGGTCGGGAGCTGAAGGCGATCACCGACGCGATGGGATCTTGGGGGGCCCGCTGGCTCGAACTCCAGCCGCATCACATCGATCCCGCCTATGTGCTGTGGGCGACGTGCAAGCTGGTCGACCTCAAGAGGGTCCCGAGCAAGGGCCTCGTCGCGCGCATCGACCTCACCGACAGTCGGAAGGAACGCTTTTGGATGCTGATCAAGCCGCCTCATGCGGAGGTTTGCTCGACCTATCCGGGTGGGAACGAGGACCTCATCGTTCGGACGGACAGCGAAACCCTGGCACGTTGGCACCTGCGTCACGTTACCTACGAAGAAGCGGAGCGCACCGGTCGGATCCGGATTGAAGGCGTCCGCTCGTCAGTCAAGGCCTTCCTCGACTGCATCCGTCCCAGTCCCTTTGCCAACGTGAAGCGGGCTTCAGCGAAAGCAGGCTGAGGCACTTTCGACTTGAGGCGAGGCACCCTCGTCCTAACGGCCGCCGTCGATACCTTGGGCACTTGACGGATGTACGAATCTGAGCGCGGACGCCTCTGGCCAGATACTTCAGCTCTCGTCGTGGATCACCGCGTCCGCCGAGATCTCCACCATCCAACGGGGATCCAAGAGGCGGTCCACCACGACCATCGTCGACACTGGACGAACCTCCCTGAAGGCCTCGCCGTGGGCTCGCCCCACACCCTCGGACGCGTCAGCGCTCGCGAGATAGACAGTGGTCCGCACGACGTGTCGCAATCCTGCGCCCGCCTCCTCCAGGGCCATGCGGATGATGTCCAGGCAGCGGGTCGCCTGCCCATAGGCATCCGAGGGCGGCTCCCCGCCGTCGGGCATGATCGGGGACGTGCCAGCTACAAAGACATTTCTCCCCACCCGCACTGCACGAGAGAACCCCATGGTTGGCTCGTAGGGTGAGCCTGAGGAGACGAGCCGGCGGCCCACCGCGGCTTCACCCTCAGACGGGAAGGGAGTCATACCGGTTCGCAATCTCGGCCCGCATCTCGGACTTCTAGGCTCTGTCCACCGGCGAGGGGCGTGGCCCGGTCCCCGTGCTCGGCCATTATGTGCAGCGCCTCCTCCAGCGACTCCGGCCGGTGGTACTCAAAAGGTGGTGGCTTCAAAATAGTCCTCCACTCACACAGGCGCGCGCTCACGAAGGTCGCGGAAAGTATGCCCCGTCGCCGAACCATCTTATGCAAGAGGGAAACACGTCTCCAGCTTCCTACTCGGGGACTCAACCGCCAACGAGTCCTGGCGCTTCACAGCGATCTGTCGCTGAGGATCGCAGTGGGACCTCCCGTCGGTGGCTGCTTTCTCCGAGACGGCGCCGTCAGCGTTTTGGGTGGCGGCAGGTATGCGTCCGATTTGCGCGTTCACGCAGGTAGATACGTATCCCGACCCGCGCCCGTCAGTCGAAGGGGGGGAAGGGACCCGTGCGCTCTCCCAAATTACATGTCCGTAATTCCCCTCGAGCATGTGTCATCGCGCCCTCTTTCATGGGGTTAGTAGATAGAGGGACGAAAAACGATCCTTGGTTCTCGTGTCCAACGGATTTTCGCTGTGCGCGTGGGGGATTTCGGCCCGTTTTCTGGCCTCTATAGGTAGGAGGACATGCACTCGTCCGGCTCGCCTTGATGATGGGTGATCCTGCGCTCAGGTCGCTGTGAGGCTGAGGCCACGGGCGCTCCCAGAGGCCAGCAGGAGGGACGGCCAAGCGGCGATTAGTCATCGCTCATCGCCCGCGGTGTTGATGCGCATGTCGCGGTTCTAAGACCCAGGTTTCATACCGGCCGCTGCCGGCGCGTACGCCTCGGCATCTCTATGACTCGCTCGGGCACCTGATTACGCAGGCCCGCTCGGAGATGAGATCCGGGACGAAGAGGCAGATGGCGCGCGAGCAGGTCGCCGGTTACCGAACTGGGTTCTTGAATCCGCGACGAGCGTGAGCCCCGCGATCGAGCGACGGGCAAGGCGCAGTGGGCCGATTCAGACGGCTGACTCCTCAAGGCAGTACCGGCGGCGCGACCGCGTCGGCGGAAATGACTACAGCGGGCTCATACCGAGCTTGCGGAAGGAGGTGGTGCAGGTAGCAGTTTCATATCCAAGCGCAGGGACGGTGGTGGCCGTCCGGGTGTCGCGTGCCCGGAGAGATTCGGTCGAGGCCGTCAGACAAAGGTGCGCCCAGATTTCAAAAGCCGCGGCACGAGGAGGTCGGCCATGACTCCTGAGCCGGGGTTGTCGGCGCGCGCCCTCAAAGAGCAGGCAGACGAGCTCACGCGCAGGCTGGATGCGCGCGAGCGCGCCGTCCTGCTCGCCATATACCAGTACAAGGTGCTTGTGACCGAACACCTGAAGGCGATGTTCTTCGGGTCGCTTCGACGCGCCCAGGACCGCCTGCGCAACCTGGCACAGCGCGGGCTCATAGACGCCTGGTACCCACCCCTGCCGAGAGGCATGGGCAAGGCATCAGGACATCACACACTCACGGAGAGTGGCGCCCTGGTCGTGGCATCGCTCCTTGGGATCGTGCGCTCGGAGCTCCGCTACGTGGTCAGAGACGAGGAGGATCGCGAGCAGGACTCGTATCTCGCACATCGCCTCGGCGTCAACGAGTTCTTCTGCGCCCTGATCGAGGCGGGAAGGCAGAACGACGGGCATGGGCTTGCCAAGTGGGTGCCGGAGCGCACGGTCAGGACTGGAAATGGCTGGATCCGTCCCGACGGGTATGGAGTCTATCTGCACCGGGGCGGTGCGCTCGACTTCTATCTCGAGTACGACCGCGGGACCGAGACGACGAGACAGCTCGCGAACAAACTCGCGGGCTACATCGGAGTTGCGAGGGACTGGACCGAGGAAGGCGCGGAACACTTTCCCTGCGTGCTGATCGTCGTCTCAAACCAAAGACGGGAGCGGGTTGTGGCGGCTGCATTCGCCGATGCACTCGCGCGCTTCAAGCGCAAAGACAAGCTCGCGGGCTTGCCGTTCTTCGTCGCGAACGAAGACACGTTGAGCCAGCGAGGCGTGCTCGGAAAAGCGTGGGCGCCGCTGCCCAAGCTCGACCGCCGTCTCGCAATCAGGGAACTACCGGCAAGGGAGGGACTGGACTATGACCTATCGGAGTGCATCGGACGTTGTTTCACCGAGGACGCATTGGCGCGGCTCATGCCGCTGTCACACAGGCCGCGCTTTCCGGTCGGAGAGCCGCCATGCGATGACGAGGAACCACCCGAAGAGGGGGTGGTCGCCTGAGCAATCGGGACGAGCTGTCCGTCGTAGTCGCGATCGTCCCCGCACTACCGGAGGAGGCCGACGATCTGCGGGTTCGTCAGCTCGCCGCCATCAGGCGCTTTCTGCAGGCGGTAGTCGCAAACCGCAAGGAGGCGGGGGTGTCAGGGCTCACCGGTAGCGTGAGGCGAGCCGCAAAGACGGGACAGAAGACGAGCAAGCGAGTGCAAGGAGGAGCGAGATAAAAGCAAAAACAACACACGGAGAGAAGGTCGCGGACGCGAGCATGCGGTTCGTGTTTTATGGACGCGTCTCGACCGAGGACAACCAGGATCCGACCTTGAGCCTGCCGCGCCAGCTGGCCAACTGCGAGAAGGCGGTGGCCGAGACGGGCGGGCGCATCGTCGCGCACTTCTATGACGTCGAGTCGGGCGCGATACACCTCGATGCGCGCGGCTCGGGCAAGGGATTGACCGGCTTCGACATTCCGATACCGCGAGACGGTGGCCTCGTCGACTTGATCGAGGACGCCCCCTCGGCTGGCTTCGACGCGGTCGTGTGTGAGTCGATCAACCGGTTGTCGCGCAACCCGTCGGTGACCTTCCGTGTGGAGGAGCAACTTGCCGAGGAAGGCGTGAGGCTGTGGGCGATCGACGAGCCGTTCGAGGAGTCCTTCGGCTCGATCGTGCTGCGCCACGTCAACGTCGGCTTGGCGCGCGGGTATTTACACGAGCTGAAAGTGAAATCGCGCCAGGGCATCGAGACCGCGGCCAAGCAGGGACGGCACGCCGGAGGAACGCCTCTGTATGGCTATTGCTTCGCCGAGCATGAGCATCCGAACCCGTACAAGGCACAGCAGGGTTTGAAGGTCAAGGTGCTGGAGCCCGATCCGCTCACCGCGCCTGTCGTGAAGATGATCTTTCACGACTACGTCGTCAACGGACTGACAATTACGGAGCTTGTGAGAAAACTGAATAGCGATCTGGAGCGGTACCCGCCACCGCAGTCTCCGGACCCGAAGAGACGAACGGGCATGTGGGGACGGTCATCAGTGTGGGAGATCCTGCACAACCCGAAGTACACCGGCTATCAGGTCTGGAACCGCAGACAGCGAAAGCGCGGGGGCAAGATCAATCCGCCCGAGAAGTGGATCTGGTCAGAGGAGCCCGCACACGAGCCGCTCGTGTCGCGTGAGATGTTCGATCGGGCCAATGCCACCGCGATCAAGCGCGACAACGTGACTAAGGCGGCAGAGGGTCACGATGACTACCGCAAACACGCTTACGTCCTGCGGTCGTTCCTCAAGTGCGCGCTGTGCGGATTGAGGATGCACGGCAAGATGAGGCGCGGCCGCAACACCGCGTACTACACGTGCGAGATCAACCGCCGACACTCGGGGCTCGTGCCCGAGGACCACCCGCGCATGGTCTACCTGCGCGAGGACAAGGCGGGCGAGAAGGTCGTCGAGTTCCTTGCGACGCACGTGTTCGGGCCGGACCGGATCGAGGTCCTCAAGAAGTGTCTTGCCGAGATCGGACCAGAGGCGGATAGCGCTCAAAGCGAGGCTGGGCGTTTGCGGTCCGAGCTTGACGGCATCAAAAAGCGGATCCGCAGGCTTGTGACCAACCTGGAGGCCCAGGAGCCGGACAGCGAGATCGCGGACGACATCCGTGCCCGGCTCGAGGAGCTTGCGGCCCTCAGAGCGAAGAAGCAGCGGGCGTTGGAGGCCGCGGAGCAGGAGATGGCACAAGTTCCAGACCAGGAGTCGGCGGAGACCCTCGTCGACGCTCTGCCGCTTCTAGACGTGGATTGGGAGCTCGTGAGCGACCAGGAGTTCCGCGACCTGCTCGCCGCGCTGAACTTTGAAGCAACTTACGACCCGACGAAGCGCGAGCTGACCATCAGGGTGACGTTGGTCCCCGAGCTGACGTCTCCTGATGGGGGCCGCGCACCCCTTT
Organism: Actinomycetota bacterium; assembly: GCA_030859735.1. Classification (GTDB taxonomy): domain Bacteria; phylum Actinomycetota; class CADDZG01; order CADDZG01; family WHSQ01; genus JACDAL01. The sequence goes on along the minus strand of JALZJN010000302.1, from coordinate 17,443 downwards.
TGTCTGTGCCCCCGGCAGGATTCGAACCTGCGCACCACGCTCCGGAGGCGTGTGCTCTATCCCCTGAGCTACGAGGGCCCGGCGTTCACCCGGCAGGAAAACTCTATTGCACGGCACCGAATTAGCCGACAAGACAGGGTGCTGTGCTAGTAAGGTTGGGACATGTCCGACAAAAAGAGAGTGCTCATTTGCGACGACGACCCCGTGATCCTTCGCCTCCTACAGGTTAACCTTGAACTAGAGGGTTATAACGTGCTGCTGGCCCACCACGGTGAGGAGGCGATCGAGGTCGCCACTGCGGAGCAACCCGATCTCATCATCCTCGACATAATGATGCCGAGGCTGGATGGCTATCAGACGATGCAGAAGCTCAAGGTGGGAGAAACCACTAGCGATATCCCAGTCCTCTTCCTCTCGGCCAAGGCACAGGCGTCGGACATCGAGAGGGGTCGGGAGCAAGGGGTCGCCGGCTACCTCACCAAACCGTTCGACCCCACCGAGCTGCTCGAGGTCATCGAGCAGCTCGTCGGCCCCGACCCTTAAGCTCCGCCGATGGTCACCGACGCCTTAGCCGGCCTGGTCTCGGCCGCCCTGAAGGCAGCCATGGCCGACGGCGTTCTGGCGTCCGGTTCTCTACCTGAGCCCCTCTTCGAGAGACCCAAGCGGCCGGAGCACGGCGATTGGGCCACGAATATCGCTCTGGTGGTTGGACGGGGCGGAGTAAACCCTCGCTCTGTAGCCGCGGCGCTGGTCGAGCGGCTTCCCTCGTCGGACCTGGTCGACACGGTCGAGGTGGCCGGTCCTGGGTTCCTCAACTTTCACCTATCACCGAAATGGCTACGTGATGTCGTGCAGCGAGCGGCCGATCCCGCCTCCGGTTTCGGCCGCTCGAGTGAGGGGCGCGGTCTCCACATCAATCTGGAGTATGTGTCGGCCAACCCGACCGGCCCCATGAACGTCGTCAGCGGGCGCCACGCGGCCGTGGGAGACGCACTCGCCGGCCTGTTGGAGGCAACCGGCCACAAAGTCACACGCGAGTTCCTGATCAACGACGAAGGGCGCCAGCTCGAGCTGTTCGCCCAATCAGTGGCGGCTCGTTACTTGCAGCACTTCGGCGTCGAGGCGGAACTGCCGGAGGACGGTTATCAGGGCGAGTATCTGATTGAAGTTGCCGGGCAGATCGCAGACGAGATTGGAGATAGCCTCGTCCGGTCGTCATCGGACCAACGAGTAGAGACTCTGCGCGATCTAGCCCTGCAACGGATGCTCGATTCGATGAGGTCATCGCTCGAACGCTTTGGATCACACTTCGACGTGTGGTTTTCGGAGAGAAAGATGCACGACTCTGGTGCGGTGTCCGCGGCTATCGAGCGGTTGCGGGGAAGTGATTTCATTGATGAGAGAGACAACGCCCTGTGGTTTAGGTCATCGCAGTTCGGCGACGACAAGGACAGAGTCGTTGTGCGCTCGAACGGTACGACCACCTATCTTGCCGCCGACGTTGCATACCTGCTCGACAAGGCGGGGCGAGGATACGACCAACTTATTTATCTGTGGGGAGCAGACCATCACGGAACCATTACACGAATGTTGGCGGCCGCGCAGGCCCTGGGACTGGATAGAGAGCAGATGGAGATTCGCCTGATACAGAATGTCTCTCTGTTACGCAAAGGGGTAACGGTCAAGGCCTCCAAGAGAGCGGGGGAGATCATCATGCTGGACGAGCTGGTGGACGAGGTCGGCCGCGACGCCGCTCGCTATACCTTCCTGACGCGCTCGATGGACGCGCCACTGGAGTTCGACATAGAACTGGTTAAGCAGGAAAGCCCGGAGAATCCCGTCTACTACGTCCAGTATGCGCACGCTCGAATCTGTTCGATCCTCAAGAGGGCGGGCGAGCAGGGCGTTGTCATCCACGGCGCACCGACGCTGGAACCCTTGGGACATCCAAGCGAGGGACAGCTCATGCGCAAGCTCTCATCGTACGAGGAAACGGTGCCGCAGGCGGCTCAGGCTCGAGCTCCGCAGAAGCTCACCCGTTATCTCGAGGAGTTGGGAACGAGCTTCACCGCCTTTTACCGGGACTGCAGAGTCATTTCCGACGATCGAGAGTTGTCGCAGGCACGGCTCGCTCTGTGCATTGCAACGAAGAGAGTGATCGCCGACGGTTTGGGTCTCATCGGTGTCTCGGCCCCCGAGAGCATGTGAGGTGAAGTTTCATCAGCTCGACGTCTTCGGCTCCGGACCCTATTCCGGAAATCCCTTAGCGGTGTTCCCAGAGGCGGGCGAGCTTGATGCTGCCCAGATGCAGAGAATCGCTTCGGAGATGAACCTGTCGGAAACCACTTTCGTGAGTCGAGCGAGCGCGGACTCCTACGAAATGCGTATCTTCACCCCGGCAGAGGAACTGGCGTTTGCGGGACATCCCACCGTCGGGACGGCCTTCTGCCTTGCACAGCTCGGGCGAGTAACCGGCAAGGACCTGACTCAGCGCACTCCGGTGGGACAGACGAAGGTGACGCACAGACATGGCAAGTGGTGGTTCGAACGCCCGGGTCGCTCTCACGATGATCTCGAGAGCACCGACGAGAGAGCAGGCAACACTCTTGCCGCCGCCCTCTCCCTCGATCCTGCCGAGATCGGGCTCGAAGCTCGGGAACTGGGCCGATCGGGGCGCCTTCGGCCCGCCGTTGCCGACGCGGGCATCGGCCATCTGATGGTCCCGGTTCGTGACGTTAAGTCTCTTGAAAAGTGCTCGGTTAGAGCAGACCTCTTGGTGCCGCTGTCGAGGATCGGCGTCTACTGCTTCACGGCTGCGGGCGCGGGGCGCGTCCGAGCCCGTGGGTTTTTTCCAGGTACCAGCATAGCCGAAGACCCCGCAACGGGCTCGGCTGCAGCAGAGCTCGGGATCTATCTCGCAGCCCGCATCGGGGATATCGATTGCGAGATATCTCAAGGACGCGAGATCGGGCGCCCCTCCCGACTCTCGGTGCAAGCAAAGGAGTATTCCGTGAAGGTCGGGGGCCGATGTGATCTGGTGCTTCAAGGTGAGCTCGTGGAGCTTCCTTCCTCGCGCATGCCCGGATGATCGCCGGCCTCTTCCCGTACACTGCAAGAACAACCACGCAGGGACATCTGATCGTGGGCGATGTGGACCTCTGTGACCTTGCCGATCGCGTCGGCACGCCCTTCGTACTTTTCGACCGGGTGAGCTTAGAGGAGCGCGTAAGCGCCTATTGCTCGGCCCTCCCCCCCGAGTGCGTTCTCTATGCCGGCAAGGCCTTCCTCTCGGTGGCTCTTTGCGAGCTGCTCGATGGCTTGGGCGTCGGTCTCGATGTCTGCAGCGGAGGAGAGCTGGCAACCGCCGTCCGGGCCGGGTTTCCGAGCCAACGGATTCTATTTCACGGCAACAACAAGTCGTTCGAGGAAATGGTTGCCGCTCGGGACGCGGGGGTCGGCAGGGTCGTTGTGGACTGCTTCGAAGAGGCGGAGCTGCTGGAGCGAGTGGGTGTCCAGGCCAAGCTGTTGGTGCGAGTAACGCCGGGGGTCGAGGCCCACGCGCACGAATATGTGCAGACCGGCAAGGAGGATTCGAAGTTTGGATTCTCGTTAGCGGAAGGGACCGCGCTCGATGCGATCAGGACGGTCGCCGGCGTGCCGGGGTGCGACTTCGTGGGACTTCATGCCCATGTCGGGTCCCAGATGTTCGAGCTCGATGCGCTGGAACTGGCGATCGCCCGCCTTGCAGAACTGGCTCGGAGTGCCCGGGACCACCTCGGTATCAGCGTCTCAGAGCTCAATGTGGGCGGAGGCATTGGTATCGCACATACGAGCAGAGAGGCGCAACCAGATCTGGCACAGTCCGCGGCCCGCCTCGTGTCGGAGACCGGCTCCTATTTTGCAGCCCACGACCTGCCCCAACCGGCTGTTTTTGTCGAGCCGGGGCGCTCGCTGGTAGGGCCGTGCGGTGTAAGCGTCTATCGCGTGGGAGTCGTGAAGAGGATCTCCGGGGTGCGCACCTACGTCTCGGTTGACGGAGGAATGTCCGACAACATCCGGCCCGCCCTCTACGGCGCGAAATATGAGGCTCACCTCGCCAATCGCATGCACGCCCCACATGACATGGCGGGCACTGTGGTGGGCAAGCATTGTGAGTCGGGCGACATCCTGATCCAGGACGCGCTACTTCCTTCGGACATTGCTCCGGGCGATCTTCTTTGCATCCCTGCCACCGGCGCCTACACCTATTCGATGGCATCCACCTACAACCGCGTTCCGCGGCCCCCCGTCATCATGGCGTCCAAGGGGCGGACCACGACCATCGTTAAGCGCGAGACGACTGAGGACCTTCTTCGCCTCGATTGCCGCCTCGACGGCAGCCTCGCAGCGCAACCTTGACGGCGGACGCTCGTTGGAGTTGGTGGAGCACTGCTGAGGCAGAGATGATCGGGCGCCTGGACCTGTTCGAGTCGCGCCGATCGACCGAGGGTGGCACAATCGTTCCGTGACAACGCCCATTCGTGTCGGTTTGCTCGGCTGCGGGATCGTGGGAACTGCCACGGCCCGCCTCCTGCTCGAGCATTCCGATGAGCTTGCCCGTCGTGCGGGATCTCCTGTCGAGCTTGCGCGTGTCGCCGTTCGCGACATCACCAAACCCCGCGCCGTTACCCTTGCTCCCGGCACGCTTACGACCGACGCTCATGCACTCGTATCAGATCCCACCATAGACATCGTCGTTGAAGTCATGGGTGGCATCGAACCCGCACGCGGCCTCCTTCTCGAGGCGGCGGGAAACAAGAAGCACATTGTGACGGCAAACAAGGAGCTGCTCGCGACGCTCGGTCAGGAGGTGCTGGGCGCTGCCGAGGCCGCAGGCGTCGACCTCCTGTTCGAGGCGTCGGTCGCCGGCGGTATACCCATCGTCCGGCCCATGAAGGAATCGCTTGCCGGCGACCGGGTGCAGCGAGTGCTGGGTATTCTGAATGGAACCACCAATTACATCCTGACCAGGATGTCGGAAACAGGGGAGTCTTTCGCCGTAGCTTTGAGCCAGGCAGGAAACCTTGGTTACACCGAGCTTGATCCCAGCGCGGATGTAGAAGGGTTCGATGCCGCTTCGAAGCTGGCGATTCTGGCCTCCATAGCGTTCAACGCGCGCGTTGTCGCCGGAGACGTCCAGCGGGAGGGGATCACCCAGATCTCAGTCGCCGATGTGCAAGCGGCCCACGATCTGGGTTATGAGATCAAGCTGCTTGCGGTGGCAGAACAAGAACAGGGCTGCGTCAGCGCGCGCGTGCACCCCGCGATGGTCCCCAAGACCCATCCGCTGGCATCCGTCAGAGATGTCTTCAACGCCGTGTTCGTCGAGGGCGAGCATTCCGGAGATCTCATGTTCTTGGGGCGCGGCGCAGGAGGAGGCCCGACGGCATCGGCGGTCGTCGGCGATATCATCGAGATCGCCAGAAACATGCTCGCCGGCGCGCGCAGCGTGGGCTGCACCTGCTATCACTCGGACGCAAGCATCCGCCCGCCTGGTGATGTGCGGGTGCGTTACTACGTGGTGTTGTCGGTATGGGATCAGCCGGGGGTTCTGGCCGCTGTCGCCGGCGTTTTTGCGAAACACGGCATCTCCATATCGAGCGTTCGCCAGGAGGGTTCCGGGGACGAAGCCACTCTCCTCTTGATTACTCACTCCGGGAGCGAGAGCCGGCATGCCGAGATCTTCTCAGAGCTGAAGTCGATTTCCTCGGTCAAAGCGGTAACATCGAAGATGCGAGTGATCGGTACCCCCGAAGGGTGACCTCTAACTCAGGCGCTCTTGCAATCGCCGGTCGCAGAGGGGTGATCCGCCGTTATTTCGAACATCTTCCTGTGACTGAAGAGACTCCCATCGTCACCTTGGATGAGGGAGATACTCCGCTCATCTTCTCGGAGCGGCTCTCCCAGGAAGTGGGGGCCCGGGTATGGCTCAAATACGAGGGTCTGAACCCTACGGGCTCGTTCAAGGACCGCGGCATGACACTGGCGATCTCGAAGGCTCTCGAGGAAGGTTCCAAAGCCGTGGTCTGCGCCTCTACGGGTAACACGAGTGCTTCGGCCGCTGCCTATGCCGCCCGCGCGGGGCTCATCTGTGGGGTTCTCATTCCCGAGGGCAACGTCGCCCTGGGAAAGCTGGCGCAAGCGCTGGCGCACGGCGCGCGCGTGATCGAGATCGAAGGCAACTTCGATCACGCGCTCTCCCTCACGAAGGAGATGGCGCAATCTCGGCCGGTAACTCTCGTTAACTCCATCAACAGCTTTCGAGTGGAGGGGCAGAAGACGGCCGCCTACGAGGTTGTAGAGGCGCTCGGCTCGGCCCCCCATCTCCATGTAATGCCGGTGGGCAATGCCGGGAACATCACGGCCTACTGGCGCGGCTACCAGGAGGCCGCATCCAAGGGATGGTGCGATTTTCTACCGCGCATGTTCGGATTCCAGGCCGAGGGCGCCAATCCAATAGTGCGAGGTCATCCCGTCGAGGACCCTCGCACGGTGGCGACCGCGATTCGCATCGGAAATCCCGCGTCCTGGAGTGGGGCCGTCGATGCAGCGGACTCTTCGAAGGGTCAGATTCGATCGGTCCGCGACAAGGAGATCCTAGAGGCTTATCGCTCGCTGGCGGCGGAAGGCATCTACGTGGAGCTTGCCTCTGCGGCCTCGGTGGCGGGTCTTCGGCAGCTCGCGTCCGAGGGCCTGGTTGGACCCGACTGGCGCGTCGTCTGCGTACTCACAGGCCACGGGCTCAAGGATCCCGAATGGGCTCTCGCCGGTGCTCCCCGACCGCCCCGTGTCCCGGCTTCGATCGGGCCCATACTCGAGCATCTCGAGCTGAGTTGAACGTCGCCGAGCCGATACCGGATACCGTTTCGGAACCAGAGGCGGCGCTCCACACCGTGCGGGTCCCCACCACAAGAGAGAGTTGCGATCCGAACATGACAGAACAGGTTCAGTCGCCTCAGAGCACTCGGCCACCGTACGGGCCCCCGGCAGAGACCAACGGGTTCGCCGTTGCTTCTCTCGTATGCGGCATCCTTGGTGTCGTTTTTCCCTTTATTCCGCTCGTCCCGTCCATTCTCGCCGTCGTCTTTGCCGGACGCGGCAAGCGACAGATCGAAGCTTCCGGCGGCCTGCAGACGGGGCGCGGACTGGCAGTTGCGGGGCAAGTCCTCGGCTGGGTCGGAGTCGCGCTAGTCCTCGTCGCCATTGCGGGCTTGGTCGCGCTTGCTGCCGTGTTCTCGGGCGGGGCCGTTGAGAGTAGTTTCGACTTCGGCCCCGTGCGCGACCTCCGCTAGTCGATGCCGGCAACCGTCAGCGTCCGCGTCCCGGCCACGGTGGCCAATCTAGGTCCCGGCTTCGACGCCGTCGGCGTAGCGCTCGACATGCACCTCGAGATCGATCTGGAGACGAGGCGCGACACCATCGATGTCGGGATCGAGGGAGAAGGGGCGGGCCACCTTCCGACGGACGAGACCAACCTCGTGATCCGATCGATGAACGAGTTCTTCGACCGGGTCGCCCGCCGTCCGGCAGGCTACGCGTTGCGCGTCCGAAACCCGATCCCGCTGGCGGCGGGTCTGGGCTCCTCGGCCGCCGCCGTCGTCGGGGGCCTGGAGGCGGCGAGAGCGCTGACGGGTCGCAACATCCCCCAGGCGGAGATGATCCAGCTTGCCACTGAGATCGAAGGCCATCCCGACAACGTGCTCGCCGCGCTGGTGGGCGGCCTCGTGGTCTGCTATCGGACCGTCACCGGCGCCCTCGGCCACTACCGGACCGAGGTCAGCCCCCGCCTGATCCCCGTTCTGGCTGTGCCTCGGGACGGGTTTCCCACCCGAGAATCCCGCCGCGTGCTCCCCGATCAGGTGCCGTTCTCCGATGCCCAGCACACCGCGGCAAGGGCCGGCCTGCTTGTGGGCGCGCTGATGACGGGCGGAGGAACAGACGTTCTGGCGGAGGCGATGGCGGACCGGCTTCATCAGCCTCATCGCCTTCCACTGATGCCGGAAACCGCAGCGGTCTACGAGGAGCTGCGCGCCGCGGGCCTCGCCGTGGCGCTCGCCGGGGCAGGGCCCTCCCTGCTGTTGGTGGTCCCCCGGGTTGAGGTCACCATGCGGACCGAGCAGATCAGGAGGGTCTGCCGTGCGCGCAATGCGGGCTGGAGAGTGTTCGTGAGCGACTGGGAGCCGAAAGGCGCTCGGACGACTCCCTGAGCTCCTCGGAACCAAGTTCCCGCAGCGCCCGAGGAGTTGCGTCGAGGAAAGCTGGTCAAGCCGGGCGGGGTGTGTCCTCCCGGCGCATGTCCATGGTCTCGGTGCGGCCGTCCCCAGGCGTTGAGGTGCGGTCGTCCTCAGCCGTCGAGGTCTCGGCTATCCGCTCTTCCTCCTCCTCGATGACACGGCGTTCGAGCTTGGTGTGCCAGCGTGAGCCCAAGCCGCCGCCCACTGCTCCACCCACGATCATGGCCGCAAGAATGGCGATCCCGAAACCTGCGGAAAGGTCGTACAGAGCCGACCCTTGCGTGGGGAGCTGAGCGGGCCTAAAGGGAAGGTTGAGGTTTGCACTCGAACCAAGGGCACCGACGATGGCAGCGATGATCGCACCAATGATCAGCACCACCAGAGGTACCAAGACGCCGTTCACAATTCCGGCCCCCCTCCCCATGCGCCCGGCGGTGTAGCCGCCCCACATGCTCGAGAGAAACCATGCGACCACGAGGCCTACACCTATTCCGAGGCCGACCTCCTCTGTAGACCCAAGTTCGGTCGGGTTGACGTCGGAAGTTGCAAAGATGCCTCCCACCAGGGCGGTGAGCAGGAACAGGGCCCCGAAGGTAACCACTACTCCGGTCAGGATTCCGCCTAGAGAGATACCCCCCCGGGCCGTGGCCACCGGCCGACGCCCACTCACTTGTCTGTTAGATTCCTTGCGCGTCTCGGCGGACGATTCATCGTTTCGCTCATTCTTCTTGCCGAGCATTGGCGAGTACCCCTTTCATAGAGGCGGCCGCGTCATTAGAGGCGGTGCGAGTCGCAGCCCTCACAGTTTCCCCCAAATCGCCCTTTTCTAACCTTTCCAGTTCCAGTCTTTCCCAGTTCTCAGGTTCAAGGAGGCCCCCCATCCGTTACGTGGCCGTTATCGACGGCGAGCACTATCCACCGGTGACCGAATCCGCCTTGGATGATCTCGAGCGGCGAGGCCACGAGATCCTGGCGGCAGTCCTGGTTGGGGGCAAGGAGAAGCTCCCAGCGGACGGCCTGAAGATGCTTGGGTCCCTCCCGGTCAACAGCGGAGGCGACCCTCGAGAGGTGCTGGATCGTGCGCTCTGGGAGCACCACCCCGAGGCCGTGATCGATCTCTCCGACGAGCCGGTGCTCGACTACCGGCGGCGCCACGAGCTGGCTGCGCTGGCTCTCTACAGGGGCGTGGCCTATCAGGGTCCCGACTTTCTGTTCCGCCCCCCGCCTCGGCCCCGCGTCGCCACCAAGCCGTCGCTGGCGATCGTGGGCACGGGAAAGCGGACGGGCAAAACGGCCGTGGCGGGCTTCGCGGCGCGTGCCCTCCAGGAGATGGGACGCAGCCCGGTAATCGTCGCCATGGGCCGCGGCGGCCCCCCCCAGCCGGTGGTCCTGCGGGGCGATCAGGTATCTCTCACTCCTCAGGACCTCATGGAGCTGGCCGATTCCGGCGCTCACGCAGCATCGGACTACGTCGAGGACGCCCTGCTCGGGAGGGCACCAACGGTCGGCTGCCGGCGCTGTGGCGGTGGGCTGGCCGGCGGCGTGGAGATCTCCAACGTGCCGGAAGGGGTCCGGAAGGCGAACGAACTCCCAGGGGACTTGTTGTTGCTCGAGGGCTCCGGTTCGGCAGTGCCGCCGGTCCACGCCGACGCCACCGCTCTGGTGGTGCCGGCCTCGATCCCCCGGGAGTACGTGGGCGGCTATTTTGGCCCCTACCGCCTGTTGCTCGCGGACTTCGTTTTCGTTACAATGGTTGAACATCCTTTCGCATCGCCCACTCGGGTCGAAGAACTCTCTTCCTTACTTCGCAGCGCCTTTCGACCTGAGAGCAACTCGGATCACAAGCGGGACCGGGAGGGTGAACTCCAGATAGTTCGCACCGTGTTCCGTCCGACGCCAACGCGCACCGTGGCGGGGGCGGACGCATATGTCGCGACCACGGCCCCCGAAGTTGTGGCTCCGGCCTTGAAGCGGCATCTGGAGGAAAGGCACGGGTGCAGGGTCGTGGGAATCAGCCATGCTCTCAGTGACCGGGAAAGGTTGAGGGCGGATCTTAGCGAGGCGAGCGGACGCATGCAGGTCCTCTTGTGCGAAATCAAAGCTGCGGGCATCGATGTGGCGACTCGATGGGCTCTGTCCGAGGGAGTGGAGGTCGTGTACATGGACAACGTGCCTGAAGGAGTAGACGGCGACGATCCCACCGAACTGATTCGGTCGGCGGCTGCGCTGGCGGACGATAGGTACAAGGAAGGAAAATGACCGAGCGCAGGAAGCGAATCCTGATCGCTGAGCGTGACCACGGGCTTCCCTACTCCAAGGGTCTGACGGCGTCGTCCTTGATGATTACGGGTCTGGGGCCGGTCAAGTCATACGCGGTGGCTAACGAGGTTGAGCAAAGGCTGCTCGCGCTCGACCAGGAAACCATCTCGGAGGAATCCCTGGCGGAGCTGACTCTGGAGGTGCTGCGCGGCGAGGCAGGAGAGGGTTACGCACAGGCCTTCGTCAAATGGCAGTCGGTGTCTGAGCTCGACATGCCGCTGATCCTGTTGCTCGGCGGAGCCACCGGCGTGGGCAAATCGACCATTGCCACCCAGCTGGCAACAAGACTCGGCATCACAAGAGTGATTTCGACCGACGCGGTCAGGGAGATCTTGCGTAGTGCCCTGACCCCCAACATGTTCCCGTGGTTGTATGCCTCGTCCTTCGAGGCGGACAAGGCCGTACGTCAGCCGATACCCCACTCGGGGGACCGGCTCATCATTGGATTCAGGGAGCAGGCCCAATCGGTTGCCGTCGGCGCGCAGGCATTGATAGATCGCGCGATTCGCGAGGGCACGGATCTCATCCTCGAAGGCGCTCATTTGGTCCCGGGTTTCCTCGAAGGTGCCACCAGCGATGAGGCGCTCATAGTACCGTTGTTGATCACAGTCGAGGATGAGGAGCTGCACCGCAGTCACTTTTTCTGGCGCACACGCGATGCACAGCGTCGGCCCAGTGACCGGTATTTGAGCAACTTCAAGAAGATTCGACGACTGCAGCAGTACATGATCTCTTCGGCACTTGCCCGAGGAGTTCCTGCGATCCCCCATGTCGATCTAGATGCGAGCCTTTCGGCGATCATTGATTATGTCATCGAGCGGGCGATGGAGAAGGTCGAATCGGGCACCCGTGTGGCAGGCGAAGGAGTGCTGGAGCGAGCGGTTGAAGCAATCGGTCAGGCTCAAGAAGGGAGCACCAAAACATGAAACTATCTCTTGATACCGCAGACCTGGAAGAAATCAGGGAAGCTGCGCGTTGGGGAGTATTGAGGGGCGTGACCACGAACCCCACTCACATCGCCAATGCACAGAGTGACTTCCTGCCTCTCGTCAAGGAGATATGTAGCTTGGTCGAGGGAGATGTCTCGGTCGAGACGACGACCAACGACACCGATCTTCTGGTCGCTCAGGGCCGCGAGATCGCACAGATTGGCGACAACGCCGTAGTCAAGATCGCCATGACGGCGAATGGACTTGCAGCCGTGAGGAAGCTTTCGGACGAAGCCATCAAAGTCAACGTCACTTTGACCTTTACGCCCGCCCAGGCTATTCTGGCGGCTGAGGCAGGCGCATATATCGTTTCTCCTTTTCTCGGGCGGCTAGACGATATCGCCACCGACAGCATGAAGGTCTTGGCCGATATCTGCGAGATTTATGCGATTCAGGGATACGATACGCAGGTACTCGCAGCGAGCCTGCGGCACCCGATGCATGTTGTGGAGGCGGCTCGGCTGGGAGCCGACATAGCTACGATGCCCTTCACCGTCTTCGAATCGCTGGTGAAGCATCCACTTACCGATGCGGGTTTCAAGAGATTTTCAGATGATTGGGAGAGCGCCCGGCCACATCTCGGCGAGCTTCTCCCCTCGATGCAGGAGGCATAGGACAAGTGTCCGAAATGAGCGACCGCTCGGTGCTCGAGTCCAAAGGAGTCACCGAGCTGCGCGCCATCGCAAAGTCGATGGATATTAGAGTGGCAGGCTTGAAGAAAGCCGAGCTCATCAACGTTATCGCCAACGGATCCAACGGTGCCCACCCCGTCGTTTCCTCTCCGGCCGAGCCGGTCCAATCGAGGCCTCAGGGACAGCCGTCGCAGCCGTCGGCTAGCGACCGCTCACAGCCGACGGGAGGCGAGCAAGCACAGTCCGCGGGGACACCGAGCCAGGAAAGGTTGCGGGAAACCGCACCGCCCCTCGAGGTCGTCGCCGGCGAAGCTCCGGAGCAGGCCTCGGACGGTGCCGACGCGCGCGCTGCAGGATCAGGAACCGCGGAACCGAAGGCGAAGGGCCCGGACGGCGCGGCAAGCGGCGGCGACACCTCTCAGTCACAGTCGGCAGCCGTCGTCGATGAAGGCGCTCACGACGAGAGGCGCCCGGACCAACAGCAGCGCCGGCGACCTCAGGGGGGCCGCGACCAGCGCACCCGTCCCCGAGAGAAGGTCGACCAACGAGAAGGCAGGGGTGGTCGCAGGCGCAGGAGAGGTCGCACCAGCGGTGCCCCCCAATACATGCGGGACGAGAGCTGGGAGGACCTCGAGAGTGAGGACGATGCCAATGCGGAGATCCGGACCGGCATCCTCGATCTTCTGCCGGAAGGCTACGGCTTCCTCAGAACCAGCGGTTTTTTGGCCGGGGACAAGGATGTGTACGTTTCGGCGTCGCAGGTCCGGAGGTTCCAACTCCGCAAGGGCGACGAAGTCACCGGCTCCGTTCGCTCTCCGAAGGATTCAGAGAAGTATCAGGCCCTGTTGCGCATCAAAAGCGTCAACGGGGGCGAAGCTCAGAGCCTCCAAGGCCGTCCCCGCTTCGCCGATCTGACGCCCCTATACCCGGAGCGGCGGATGGTTCTCGAGCTGGAGGACAAGCCGCGCCAGATCACGGCCCGCATCATCGATCTCGTGGCTCCGATCGGCAAAGGGCAGCGAGGCATGATCGTCAGTCCTCCCAAGGCCGGGAAGACGACGATCATGAAAGAGATCGCCAACGCCGTTAGAACCAACAATCCCGAAGTCCACTTGATAATCTTGCTTGTAGACGAGCGCCCCGAAGAGGTCACGGACATGCAGCGCTCGGTGTCGGGAGCCGAAGTCGTGTACTCGACCTTCGACCGGCCCTCCGACGATCACATTCAGGTCACCGAGCTGACGCTGGAACGCGCCAAGCGGTTGGTCGAGATGGGCAAGGACGTGATGATTCTGCTCGACGGAATCACACGGCTGTCGCGCTCCTACAACCTGGCGACGCCGGCTTCGGGCCGGATCCTCTCAGGAGGCGTCGATTCCACGGCCCTCTATCCGCCGAAGCGATTCTTTGGCGCGGCTCGCAACATTGAGTTCGGAGGCTCTTTGACGATCCTCGCCACCGCCCTGGTTGAGACCGGCTCGCGCATGGACGAGGTCATCTTCGAGGAGTTCAAGGGGACCGGCAACTGGGAGCTGAAGCTCGACCGCAAGATGTCGGAGAAGCGCATCTTTCCCGCCATCGACATCCAGGCTTCCGGCACCCGCAAGGAAGAACTGCTGCTGCGACCGGAGGAGCTGCAGCTGGTGTGGCGCCTGCGCCGCGTGCTGCATGCTCTCGAGGTCAGCGGCGGGCTCGAGTTGCTAATCGACAAGATGAAGGCGACCCGCGGCAATGTCGAGTTCCTGCGTGAGATCGCCAAGGTGCCCGTCAAAGGGGAATAAAATGCTTCTCGGACTCGGTTTACCCGAGTGGCTCACCATCGTGGGTTTGCTGGGCGGGTTATGGCTGACCTTTCGAATCATGGCCCGTGCTTCGATCGCCTACGAGAAGGCCCGCCAGGCCCGCGAGTCCGAAACCGGCGAGGGTCCGGGGCAACTTGATTCCGAATCTCAACAAGCTCAACGAAAGGAAGAGAAGTGAAGCAAGGCATCCATCCCGATTACATTGAAACCAATGTGACTTGTTCGTGCGGCAACAAATTCGTGACCCGCTCGGTCAAGTCTGAGCTTCACGTCGAGCTGTGCAACCAGTGCCATCCCTTCTACACGGGCAAGCAGAAGCTTGTCGACACCGGGGGCCGCGTCGAGCGCTTCCAGCGCAAGTACGCCCGCAAGCAGGACCAAGCCCCCGCAAAGACACCCTAAGTGCAGCTCCCCGGAGGTTTGGTACGAAACCGACCGTATAGGCCGTTTCTGTACCAAAGTTGCTCCCCAAGCGGCACCGAGTGAGCGGGCCCGCTGAGCAGGTCCGGCCCTCCATCGGAGGGCAGGCGGTGCTCGAGGGAGTCATGATGCGAGGACCGCGGTCGTGGTCGGTGGCCTGCCGCCGATCCGACCAGTCGATTGCCGTGGAGCGCTTTCCCTTGCCGGGCCTCTCGGAGCGTCACCCGATTCTGAAGCGCCCGCTGCTGCGCGGCTGCTTGGTCCTGGGTGAATCCCTGGCCATCGGGATAAAGGCGTTGATGATCTCGGCCAATCATTCGCTCGAAGAAGAGGAGCAACTCTCGGACAAGCAGCTTGGGTACACGTTGGCGGTGTCGATGACGTTGTTTTCGGCCGTGTTCATCATTCTGCCCGTGCTCGGCACCAAGTTGATCGAGAATACGTTTTCCGGTTTCTCGGAGAACCAGCCGCTCCTGTTCAACATCATCGAGGGTGCCATTCGGCTGAGCATGTTCGTCGGCTATCTCCTGTTCATAGGGCGATTCGAGGATATTCGCCGGGTGTTCCAGTACCACGGGGCCGAGCACAAGACGATCTATGCCTACGAGAACGGCGATGAACTGATTCCTTCTGAGATCAACCGTAAGTATTCGACGCTGCACGTACGGTGCGGGACGAATTTCTTGTTCATCGTCCTGTTCATGACGATCGTGGCGCACTTCGTCATCGACGTCGTCGTCGACGGTCCACTCGTTCCCCGGCTCCTTATCCGTCTCGCTGCCATCCCCCTGCTCGCCGGCATTTCCTATGAGGCCATAAAGCTTGCGTCCAAGAAAGAGGAGAGTGTGGCGTTCAAAGTGTCGATGCTTCCCGGACTTGCGCTGCAGAAGATCACCACGAAACCCCCCACTCTCGACCAGATAGAGGTCGCCATCGCTGCGATGAAGGCGGTAGCCGAGGACGCGGCGGACGAGACTCCCGGGTCCGAAACACCGGTTTCCTGAAGGAGCTTTCATGCAACTGCCCGAGAAGCGGCTGAACGACATGGAGTCGCGCTTCGAAGAGATCGAAGCGAGACTTGCCGATCCGCAAGTAGCCGGGCGGCCTGATGAGCTGAGGGAGCTTGGCAAGGAGCACGCCGAGCTGCGCGAGGTCGTAGAGATGTGGCGAGAGCGGCGTACCGTCGCCGGCGACCTGTCGGAAGCCGCGGCGATGCTCACCGGTGCGAGTGGCGAGGAGCGAGATTACGTCCTGGAGGAAATCGCCTCACTCAATTCTCGTCTCGAGGATCTGGATGCGCGGTTGTCAAAAGAGATGACCCCCAAAGATCCCAACGACGACCGCGACGTGATCATGGAGATTCGAGCGGGGGCCGGCGGAGATGAGGCAGGCCTTTTCGCAGGCGAGCTCGTGCGCATGTACAGCCGGTACGCTGAGAACCGACGGTGGAAGACCGAGGAGCTGTCGTCGAATCCCACCGGCGTCGGCGGCTACAAAGACGTTTCGGTCGCAGTCAAGGGAAAGGGCGCCTACTCCCGGCTCAAGTTTGAAGCGGGCGTCCATCGGGTGCAACGAGTTCCGGTCACCGAGTCCAGCGGGCGCATTCACACCTCGGCCGTCGCGGTCAACGTGTTGCCCGAAGCTGAAGAGGTCGATGTGGAGATAGATCCCAACGATCTCAAGATCGATGTCTATCGGTCGAGCGGTCCCGGCGGGCAGTCGGTGAACACAACCGATTCCGCGGTACGGATTCGCCATCTCCCGACCGGGATCGAAGTTGCTTGCCAGGATGAAAAATCTCAGCTACAAAACCGCGTCAAGGCCCTGCGCATCCTGCGCGCCCGCCTGCTGCAGGCAAAGCAGGAAGAGCAAGCGCGTGAGCTGGCGGCTGAGCGTCGCTCTCAAGTGAGGACCGCGGACCGGTCCGAGCGGATTCGTACTTACAACTTCCACGAGAATCGAGTATCCGATCATCGGATCGGCTACACGGTCCACCGTCTCTCCCAGATTCTCGAAGGTGACCTCGACGACCTCATCGACGCCCTCACGTCCGGCCTCCAGGGACCCGAGTAGGGCGATCCCCGACGCTTTCGTTCGCGTTGTTAGAGCAGGTCTCGGCTGTATTGCGCGAGGCGAAAATCGCCGCCTCTGAACGAGAGGCGCTGTGGCTGATCGAGGCCGTCACGGGAGCATCTGCCGCGACCGTCAACGGGGGGGTCGGCGTCACGGAGGAACATTGCAGGGAGGTGTTGGCACTTGCGCGCAGGCGGGTCTCGGGGGAGCCCTTACAGTACCTCACGGGCGTCTCTGGCTTCAGGGCACTGGAGCTTCGTGTGGGACCCGGCTGTTTCATCCCCCGTCCCGAGACGGAGCTCCTCGTCGAGCGCGCCCTAGCCCGGCTCCCGAGCGGCGGCGTGATCGTCGACGTGGGAACCGGTTCGGGGGCGATTGCGCTGGCCGCAGCCCAGGAACGAGAGGATGCTCGCGTCTTCGCGACCGAGGCGTCGCACCACGCTCTGAGATGGGCGCGGCTCAATCGCAGACGGTTGAGCCTGGCCGTCGAACTCGTTGACGGCAATCTCCTGGAGGGCCTCTCACATGACCTGAAAGGCGAGATCGACGTCGTCGTTTCAAACCCGCCCTATGTCTCTGTGCGGGATACGCCCCATCTACCTCCCGAGGTGAGGGACCACGAACCGCACGAGGCGTTGTTTGCAGGGCCCGACGGACTGGAGATCATTGCGGACCTGGCGGCGGATGCTCGGGAGTGGTTGAGGCGCGGAGGATGGCTCGTGGTGGAGATCGGCGCCGGACAGGGCCCGGCGGCGACGCACGAGCTCAAGAGCGGCGGCTACGACGAAATCAGCGTCTACCGCGATCTTGCCGGCCGGCCGCGCCTGGCCGAGGGCCGGCGCCGGTGACCGCCTTTCGGCCGGCACTGGACGAGCTGGCGGCCGGCCGTCTCGTGGTGATTCCCACCGACACGGTCTACGGCCTCGCCGCCGCCT
>JALZJN010000293.1 GCA_030859735.1 Actinomycetota bacterium | reverse complement strand
CCCGCCCCTCAGTCCGGCCGGCCTGGCTTCGCTCCCCCTCACGAAGATCGGGCACCGTGCTCGAGTCGGCCGCCACCACCCGGCCCCCAAGCCGGGATTCCTCCGCTGCGAAGGCCATGAAGTGGCTGTCCAGGGACTCGGCAAGAGAGGTCGCGGCTTCTTCTCGCACCTCACCAGCGTTTGCACGGCGCGCTCTGTCGACGAAGGTGTGCATGAGCCCCTCGTCGCGACCGGCATGGCCGACACCGGCCGGGACGTGCATCGTCTCGCTCGAGAACCACATCGGGAGCACGTCTTCGCGTCCGGCGCCTGCCGGCCGGGTGAGCGGGGGCACCGCCTCGAAAGTCCGCAGCTCAATCTCACCGCTTTCGAGGTGACCACGAATCTCGCCCGCGCTGCCCATGAGCTTGAGCGTCCTCGTGTTCTCGGAAGTCGCGGCACAAACGTTCAAGCTGGCAGTCACCCCATTGACGAACACAACGTTCACGACCTGGTGATCGATGACATCGTTGTCACACCGGTAGACGCAGCGACCGTAAGGACCATGGCGCAGGGCCTCGAGCAGCGACTCCCGGCCGGTGTCTTCGCTCAGGACGGTCACCGGCCAGCCGACGAAGCCGGCCAATCCATCCACGTAGAAGGTGACAGCATTGAAGGGACACGTCTCATAGACGGGGCAACCTTCGATGCACCGCTCCGGCGCGCCGTTGGGAGCCCGATCATGCCTGAACAGCGTGAGATCACCGAACGACATGGACATGCTTCCATGGAGAGCCCACCAGCCATCGAAGCATGTCCATGTCGTGGCACGCCTTCGCGAGGATCATTGGGCTCGAGCGGGCAGAGTTGCCCCAGTTGCCCCTGACGTAGCTGTGAGCGAAGTGCCAAAATCCGATGTTCTCTGCCCATTGTATGGAGACGAGATGACCGATCCGGCCTTCATCGAGCAGCTTCTTAACGAGCGCGAAGAAGGGCGTGTAACGAAGCACGTGGGCGACGGTGATGTTCCCCGATACCCGTGCGGCCGCCCTCGCGAGCCGGAGCACTTCGTCTTTGGTGGGGGCCATCGGCTTCTCGAGAAGGATCTCGTAGCCGAGCTCCAGCGCCCTCAACGCCGGCGCCACGTGCAGCCGGTCCGGCGTGGCGACCACCACCGCGTCGATGTCCCGGGGCGGATCAAGAAGCTGCTCCCAAGACGCAAAACTCCCCTCCTGTGGTATGTCGTGAACCGCGCAGAAGTACTTGCTGCGCTCCTCGGATGGATCGGCCACGGCTACGACACGGGCCTCACCGGGATGCCCACGACAGTAGGCGGCGTATTCCCTGCCCCGGTCCCCCGCCCCGAGGACACCGATGTGCAAGACCCTCCCTTCTGGACCCTGCCTTGCCATTGGCTCGCCGGAAATCTCAAAACACACCCACGCACGCTTTCTATTATCCGAGGGCAAGGCTGAGGGACAAAAGGCTGTGGCAGCCTACACCCGGCGTCACCTACGCAGGCTACTGAGCGCCTCGGCACTGATGCCCCTCGGCAGCAACTGCTCGTGAGCCAGGATGAGCTCGTCGCACAGCAAATCGATGTCGTCGAGAGTCAACGACGCCGCGGTGTTGGGGTCTAGGAACGCGGCGCGCTTGACGTCCTCGGCGCTCTGATCGAGTGCCGCTCGAACGGTGAGCTCGACCACATTGATGAAGGTGCGATTTAGCGCCGCCAGCTGCGGCGGCAGGGCTCCGATGTGGACCTTGTGGAGACCGGCGCCGTCTACCAGGCACGGGATCTCGATGCAGCAATTAGTAGGAAGATTCTCTATCTCTCCGGTGTTGCGAACATTGCCGTAGATCACCTGCTCCATGCCGGTCTCCATGGAATGGATGATCAGAGAAGCGTACTCGAGGCTCCGTTCGATCCTAAAACTCTCACCGCGCTTGAGAGCCCCCCTCATTCGCTCGTACTCCGCAAGATTGCCCGCGCTCCGACGCACGTATTCGTCGATTGGAACCCGAAAGTGCTCCACTGCCTCATCGTGACGCATAAACCACGGGACGTACTCGGCGGTGTGCTCACTCGACTCGGTAGGGAAAAAGCCGAAACGACGGTAGATCTCAACCCTGACCTTGCGCGCCAGCTCCGGATCCCTTCCTATCACCTCGTCGAGTAGGGGGTAGAGATCGCGGCCGGCTCGCATGAATTCGAGTACGAAGGCCTGATGGTTAACCCCGGCCGCTAGGAAGCTCACCTCCTCATAGGGCACACCGACATAAGCGGCAAGCTGTCGTGTGGTGTGTTGCACGGAGTGGCACAGGCCGACGACGTTCTGGATGGGGCTGCCCTCGTAGACAGCCCAGCACAGGATCGCCATCGGGTTGGTGTAGTTGAGCAGCCATGCGCCCGGGCAGACCTGCGCCATATCGGAGGCGATGTCAAGCATCACGGGGATCGTCCGTAGGCCCCTGAAGATGCCGCCAATGCCGAGCGTGTCTGCGATCGTCTGTCGCAGGCCGTACCGCTTGGGTATCTCGAAGTCAATCAGCGTGGCTGCGTGACCTCCGACCTGGATCATGTTTATTACATAGTCAGCTCCATCGAGGCCACGCCTGCGGTCGAGATGCGCCTCGATCGAAGCGGACGCGCCAAGAGCTTTGTTGGTGCGGCGCGCTACCGCCTCCGAAGTCTCGAGTCGGCCGGGGTCGATGTCGTGAAGCGAGATCGTAGCCTCGACCAGCTCCGGGAATGAAAGGATGTCCCCGAGCAGATTCTTGGTGAACTCAATGCTCCCCGCCCCTATGAAGGCTATCTTCGGCATGCGCGCAGGATACTCCAGCCATAGGGGACGCGAACTGGTGAAGCTGCGGCTCGGGTTGGCGAATAAATCGCTGAGGATGGCGAACCTGGGAGGTTCTTGCGCTTTCCACTCTTCCCGCGATGCCAAGTGGACACCCTCAGGGCGGTGGTCTTCCAGCTTGCTTCGTGTAGAAATTCTGGCCGGCGTGGTCAGTGGTTCAGGCCCGGCAGCGCATCGGGGTGACCGTGGCTTAGGATTCCCGGTTCGAAGCATGACCGACCTTGGGAGGTGTTTGAAGTGGGGGGTGGATCGTGGTGGCGCGATGGCATCTTGTATCAGATCTACCCTCGCTCGTTTTCAGACAGCAACGGTGACGGTATCGGAGATCTGCCCGGAATCACATCTAAGCTCGACTACCTGCAGTGGCTCGGCATCGACGGCCTGTGGATCAGCCCGACGATGCCGTCACCCAACCTCGACTGGGGCTACGACGTCTCGGACTTTTGCGGGGTTCACCCAGAGCTCGGAACCATGGACGACCTCGACACCTTGGTGCGGGAAGCGGCCGCACGCGACATCAAGATCCTGCTCGACCTCGTTCCCAATCACACCAGCGACCTGCACGAGTGGTTCATCGATTCAAAGCAATCCCGTTCGTCTGCGCATCGCGACTGGTACATCTGGCGCGACCCAAAGCCGGATGGCTCCCCACCGAACAACTGGCTGAGTGTATTCACAGGACCTGCATGGACGCTCGACGAGGCCACCGACCAGTATTACCTTCACAACTTCCTCCCCCAGCAGCCGGACCTCGACTGGTGGAACGATGACGTGCGAGACGCCTTTGACACGATCCTGCGATTCTGGTACGAGCGTGGTGTCGCAGGCTTCCGCATCGATGTCGCCCACGGCATCATCAAGGATCGTGAGCTGCGCAACAACCTCCCGGCCACTCCGGAGGACCACCCGCGCGTCAGGTTGATCGGCCAACAGCAAAACTACAATTTGAACCGCCCCGAGGTTCACGATGTTCTCAAGCGCTGGCGCGCGGTGTCGGATGCATACAGCCCCCAGAGGGTGCTCGTGGGAGAAACGCTGGTTCTCGACCTCGAGCGCTGGGCCGCTTTCTACGGGAGCGGCACCGACGAGCTCAACCTCGCCTTCAACTTCCCGTTCATCTTCGCGTCGTTGGATGCGCGCGAGATGAGTGAGGTGGTCGCTACCACCGAGCATCTCCTGCCGGTGGAGGCGTGGCCGGTCTGGACCGGGACCAACCATGACACCCGTCGTTTCTCCACTCGCTGGTGCAACGACGATCCGGCGCGGGTGAGATGCGCAATGATGATCCTGTTGACGCTGAGGGGCACGCCGTTTCTCTACAACGGCGACGAGATCGGGATGCCAGACACCGACATGAGCCCGGACCAGGTCCTCGATCCCGTCAAGATCCGAACCGAAGACGGGCTCGGGCGCGACCCTGGACGCACGCCGATGCACTGGAGCCCAGAGCCCGGCGCGGGATTCACCGATCCGGCCGCAGAGCCCTGGCTCCCGCTCGGGGACCACGGCGCCTGCAACGTCGCCGGCCAGCGCAACGATCCCGGCTCCATGCTGAACTTCACGCGCGACCTCATCTCCCTCCGCCGCAAATTGTCCGAACTGCCCCGCGGCAGCTACCGGCCCCTAGAACCCCCGGAAGGCGTGTGGGCCTGGCGTCGCGGGGACAACGTCACCGTCGCAGTGAACCTGTCCGACCGGGACCAGGACGTCCCGGACATGGACGGGACCATAGCGATGGGGACAAATCGCGCCCGCGACGGCGACACCGTCACCGGAGCTCTCGGACTCGGGGCTTGGGAGGGCGTGATCGTCACAACCCAGCCGCCGAGTGAGTGACAGATGTGAATAGCTCGCACCCACCACCCACCCGGCGTTTTGGGTCACGCTCGTTGAGCGTTCGTGATGAAGTTGTAGGGATAGATCCCGGGCGGCTCGCTGACCTCTGTCAGCCTCTGCACCTGCTTGTCATCCAGCTTCCATCCGGCCGCGCCGAGGTTGTCCTTTAGCTGGTCGGCCTTGCGGGCGCCGACGATGGGCGCCGTCACACCGTCTCTTTGCAGCAACCAGCGCAACGCAACCTGGGCGTAGGACTTGCCGGTTTCGGCCGAGACCTCGTCCACCACGTCGAGAGTCGCCCAGTTGCGCTCGACCGCTCGTTTGTCCCAGTGCTCCGCCTGCCACTCCTCGGCTTTGCCGATACGCGAGTCCTCGGGGGGCTTCTGGTCCCTGCGATACTTCCCGGTCAGGAAACCAGAGCCGAGTGGGCCCCATGGAATGATGCCCAGCCCAGCCTCGAGGGCGGCATCCCGCACTTCGTAGTCGATGTTGCGCTCGACCATCGAGTACTGCGGCTGCAACGAAACGAACCTTTCGAAGCCCTTGACCTCGGCCACGTGAACCGTCTGGGCTATCTGCCAACCGGAGAAGTTGGACAGGCCGAGGTAGCGCACCTTGCCCTGGCGCACCAGATCGGTGAGGGCCCCCATGGTTTCTTCGAGCGGAGTGGCTCCATCCCAGGCGTGGACCTGGTAGAGATCGATGTAGTCCGTCCCGAGCCGCCTGAGGCTTGCTTCGCACCCCTGCATGACGTGCTTGCGCGAGACACCGACGTCGTTCGGCCCGTCCCCCATGGGAAAGCGGACCTTCGTCGCGAGCACGATATCGTCCCGCTTGTCCTTTATCTTGCGCCCGGTGATCTCCTCCGAAACCCCGGACGAATAGACGTCGGCCGTGTCGATGAAGTTCCCTCCTGCCTCGAGGAAAAGATCGACGAGAGCGTGAGAATCCGATTCGTCGATCTCCCGGCCGAAGGTCATAGTCCCCAAGCAGATCTCGGAGACCATCACCCCTGAGCGTCCTAAACTCCGATACTCCATACCCGTTGCCTCCCTGTGGTTGAAAATGAACCGCTGAGGGTTCTCTACCCCTGGGCAACCCCGTCACGCTGCCAGATAATCCCCTGCGTCGGCATCTGGGGGGCGGGAGGGTCGAGCGCCCCTTCTAAGATCAATCTGTGACCCGCATCCTGGCAGTCTCCGACGAGGTGGACAAGGTCCTCTATTCGAAAGACTGCCTGGCGCGCCTGAACCCCGATCTGGTGGTTGCCTGCGGAGATCTTCCGGGGGACTATCTGGAGTACATCGTCACGATGGCATCTGTACCCCTGGTGTTCGTGCCCGGTAACCACGACCCCGATCTGAGCCCTCGTCGCCCCGAGGAGGAGCTGGCGACCTTTACACAGCCCTTCAGCTTCGATCGGGCCAACCGTGAAACCCCAGGACCGGCGGGATGTATCAACGCCGACGGTCGCATCGTCGAATCGGCCGGCGTGGTGATCGCAGGCCTTGGCGG
>JALZJN010000290.1 GCA_030859735.1 Actinomycetota bacterium | reverse complement strand
GATCTTGCGCGCGAAGCCCGTGAGGGTATCGCCCGGCTTGCTCCGCGGGGTCGTCCGCGCAACCTGGCGGATGCATTTGCAGCCGACTCCGCCGGGATGGCTCGACATGGGCCTGAACGCGCCGATCATGGATACGGCGCGCGCTCGCGAGGAGCTGGGTTGGAAGCCGCGCTTCTCGTCTTCCGAGGCGGTCCTGGAGCTGCTCGAGGGGATCCGAACCAGGGGCGGGGACGCCCACGCCCCCTCTCGACCCCGACACGAGCGGGCGAGGGCGCGTGCGCGAGATACTGACTGGGATGGGCAGGAGGTCCGGCCTTTAGATCCGGCGGCGACTCGCTCGAACGACAGGAGGCACAATGACCGACGAACAGGATCCCAAGAAGACACCCTCGGATGGTCCTGGAGGAGCGGAGTCCTCGGGTGGGGGCAGCGGTTCTGGTTACGACAGACCGGGCGGAGGAAACCCAGAGGGCGGGGGGAAGCAATCTGACCAGGGTGATTCCGACCCCGGGCGTTCGTCCCCGGAGGAATCGAGCGAATCGGCCGACCAGCGAGCGAACGTCGAAAAGTAGGCAGGGATCAAGGGATGCCGGCGGACGAGCCACCCAAAGACGTCGACGACGCCACCTGGCAGGAGATGCCCGGAACGATCGAGCGTTCACCCTCGAAGGCTCAGCGAACCTGGGCCAAGGCACATGACGGTGCGGTAGAGACGTACGGCGACGGCGAGCGGGCCCATCGAACTGCCCATTCGGCGCTCAAACACAGCTTTGAGAAGATGGACGATCACTGGGAGCCCAAGGAGGCCAAGGGACCCTCCGATCCCCAGGCGGCCAAGAGCGCTCCAGAGTCGGTCCGAGACGAGGGCGAGACCTTCGGGGCGTCGACCTCAACGGCAACACACGCGACGAGCTGATGACAGGGCAAAGAAGCTGGGCATCTCGGGAACGCCGAGGATGAACAAGAAGGAGCTCGCCAGAGCGATCTCGAGGAAGCAGGGATGACCCTTCTCAGCGGCGCATCGGTCACCCCACGGCGCCTCCGATAGCGATCCCGAACAGCTAGCGTCACGCCCCATGGACGTCCTGCTGAACCTTGCTCAACCCTGGGCCTACGTTCTCATCGCGATCATTGCGGCGGCCGAATCAGCGGCGTTCATCGGCCTGTTCCTGCCCGGTGAGGCAACCATGCTTTTGGCGGGAGTGCTCGTGTACCAGGGACGCGCCTCGCTGTCCGTGATGCTTCTGGTCGGATGGGCGGGGGCAATCGCAGGAGACTCCGCGGGCTATGCACTTGGCAGGTTTCTAGGACCGCGCTTGATGCGAGGACGACTTGGCCGGCGGGCAGGCCTCGAGCGATGGGAACGAGCGCAGGCCTATCTGAGGGCGAGGGGCGCGCGCGCAGTTCTGATTGGGCGCTTCGTGGGTGTGCTTCGGGCCTTGATGCCGGCGATCGCCGGCTCGGCCCGACTGCCCTATAGATCGTTTGTCCTCTACAGCGTGACGGGGGCGGTCGTGTGGGTAACGGCCTTCATCTTGCTGGGGGTTGCTGCGGGCGGAAGCTGGTATGTCATCGAGCGCTTCGCGGGACGGGCAAGCCTCATTCTGGCGGGGCTCCTGGCTGTGGCAGTGGTGCTGACCGTCGTCGCCCGCTGGCTCCAGGGGCATCTGGGCGTCCTCCGGGGATGGAGAGAAGACTTCCTCACGCGACCGGTGGTCAGGCGGTTGATCACCCGACGGCAGCCTCAGATCGACTGGCTGGCGAAACGGCTGGACCCCACCGAGCGATTCGGGCTGTACCTGACCCTGGGTTTTGCCTTGACGGTCGCCGGTGGGGCCCTCTTCGGCGGTTTGCTCGACAACGTGTTGGACCACGAGGATGCGGTCGTCATCGACCGGCCGGTGTTGACCTGGGTGGTGTTGCATCGGGAACCGGTTCTGAACGCCGTAATGGTGGTGATCACGTCGCTCGGCGGCGCTCCATTCGTGAGCTTCGTCTTCGGTGTTGCGGCTCTGATTGTCTACCGGCGCACCGGTCGGAGGCGTTGGGTCGTCTTCCTCGCGACAACGATGGTAGGTGCCCTGGTGCTGGATGATGTGGTGAAGGGACTGGTGGGTCGCCCCCGCCCCGACTTTCGCCCCCTGGTAGAGGCAGCGGGAAGCAGCTTTCCCAGCGGGCACGCCACCGCCGCCGCGGCTACCTGCGCGGCGGTGGCATACGTCATCACCCGGCATCGAAGCTGGCGGCCCAGCGTGACGATTTGGACCGTTGCCGCCGGTTTTGCGGTGTTGATTGCCTTCAGCCGAGTCTACCTGGGGGTCCATTGGCCCACCGACATCCTCGGGGGGCTTGCGCTCGGGGGTTTCTGGACGGCGGTAACTGCAACCGCGGTAAAGGTGATGACCGCCACCTCCGCACCCGAAGCCGCCAACGCCGGCACTGCCCCTCCGTGACCGCCATCGGTCCGAGTACCGGGGTCGTTTACCGCAGCTCCATTGCACTGGGGACCCGGTTGCCGGCTCGCCACCGCAATGCCCGAGGGGCGCGGGGCGGGGGGCTTTCCTGGGCCTCGCTACGGAGGCTGCGGGGCAGTGGGCAGGAATAGGCGCAGGTCCGGCCGGTTATCCTGCCGCGGGAGGGAGTTCACGGCGGCGTGGCCGAGTGGTTTAGGCAGGGGCCTGCAAAGCCCCGCACAGCGGTTCGATTCCGCTCGCCGCCTCCATCCGAACCTCGCAGAGCCCCAGCCGGTGGGATTAATCGACTCCGATCCGACCGCGCCAGGGTGCAGCGCCCTCCCTCGGGGATGCGCGCCCAGTAGACTCATCCTTCGCTGAAGGGGCGTTAGCTCAGCGGGAGAGCGCTTGCTCGACAAGCAAGAGGTCACTGGTTCAATCCCAGTACGCCCCACGGATAAATGCTCCCTCCCTGGTCAACCGGCATAAAGTGAGGCTATACCCCTCCGGGGGTCCTCGTCAAGGGATTAGTACAAGGTTGACAGAGCATTTAACCTAACAGTGTGACCGAGCTCAGATCCCTTGTCGGACCCTTCCGGCGGACCCTCAAAGCGGAAAACAAAGCCCCCTCGACTCTGGCCGTCTATGCCTCTGCCGTTGAGCGATTAGCCGACTACCTGGGGCCGATCGAGGTCGAGGCGATCCGGCGTGAGGACATCGAGCGGTTCATAGGTCACCTACTCGAGACAGCCTCGCCGGCTACAGCCTCAAATCGCTACCGCGCCCTAGCCCGGTTCTTTGGCTATCTAGTCGAGCGGGAGATCGTCTCAGAGTCGCCTATGCGCGCCATGCGCCCGCCAAGCGTGCCCGAGCATCCCGTCCCGGTTCTATCCCCAGAGACGCTTAGGAAGCTGCTACGCGCCTGTGAGGGCAAGAGCTTCGAGGATCGCCGTGACTTGGCGATCGTCCGTTTGTTGATAGACACCGGCATCAGGCGCGGGGAGCTCGTAGGGCTGAAGGTGAGCGACCTCGACCTAGACGATCAGGTTGCCGTCGTGCTGGGCAAGGGTCGGCGGATGCGGGCTTGTCCCTATGGAGTGAAAACCGCCGTCAGCCTTGACGCTTACCTATTGCTCCGATCCCGACACAGATACCAATATCTCGAGCACCTGTGGCTGGGCCAGCATGGCCACCTTACCGATTCCGGGGTACGCCGCCTTATCAGGATTAGGGGCGAGCGTGCCGGCATCGACAACCTCCACCCCCATATGCTTCGCCACACCTTCGCCAGTCAGTGGCTCTCAGAGGGCGGGAACGAGGGCGACCTGATGCGGCTGGCCGGCTGGCGCTCTCGCCAGATGTTAGGCCGCTACCGGGCCTCAGCCGCTGACCAACGGGCGAAGGAGGCGCACAGGCGTTTGGGGCCGGGGGACCGGCTCTAACCGGGGATTACAAACTTACAAAAACGGGCTTTGCCCCGCGGAGCCCCGTAAATAGCGGGTTAATGACACCGTTGTCATTTAAACTGAATGGGTTTAGGACAGGCGACTGAGAGCGCCCCCCTTTGATTGGAGTCTGAGGGGACGCCCCCAGCATTACAGCAAGGAGAAGGTATGGCCTCTCCCCTCGAGGCAAGTGTAGCGTCATGCACTACAGAAGACTCGTCTTACCCAGCAAAAAACCGGCGGGGGGAAAGTAATCTCACCCCCGCCGAACGATCCCAGCGGGCCCGTATTGCGGCCCAAACCCTGCACTCACGGGTCGATGCCCGCGAGCACACGAAGCCGGCTCGAGCGGCCATGCAGGCCCGGTTTGAGAACGAAGTCGATCCCGACCGGGTGCTTCCGGAGGCGGAGCGGCAGCGCAGGGCTGAAAGCGCCCGCAAGGCGCATCTTTCGAGAATGGCCTACCGATCGTCTGTGGCGAGACGGAAAGCCAAGGAATTCGCCGCAGAGGCGCAGGCCGCCGAGGACGCACTGGAGGCGGGCCGTGCCTGAAAACAATCAAGGCCGCCCCCGGCGAGAAGGCGGCCCCGACGACAACAGCAACCAACCGAATCTTAGCACTCGTGTCTTGGATGGGTCGCTTGGCCGCGCACACCTACGCCGGAGGGATTTTGATGTGACCACACTCCGACTCTTGCGGGACGGGGACACAACCGGAAACTACCCGTCTCAGTCCGAACTAGCTATGAGCCTGGCGGTTCGATTCCGCAACCACGGACGAACCTACGATGAATACGAAGACGCCATGACCGACGTGAACAACGCGGCGTCTCGGTGGTACCGGGAGCTTCGAGACGGACGCCAGGCCACGGACCGCACGGACCGCAAGTCTAAGAAGGGCGCAGCCAGGGCAAAGAAAGAGCTTGCTAGGTGCTGGGACAAGGCGGGCCGGTTACCCGCTCCCCGCGACCTAGACATATCCGATGTGCACGAGCGATGTGAGAGCGTCTGGGCCTTCTCTAAGGCCAGGATCACCGGCCGCACCCGTGTCACCCGCCTTGCCGTGCTCGAGGTGGTGCTCAAGGAAGCAAGAAATCACCGAACGGTTCAGGTGCTCGCCCCCGAGCGATCAGTAGCCGAGAAAGCCGGCATGTGCCGCCGCACGGCGCGTGTGTCCCTACAGGATCTCGTCCAGATGGGAGCTCTTTCACGAGCCCAGAGCGACACCGATGGCTCCGTATTCAGCCTCGAGATATGCACACATAAGTCTCCAGACTTTCTCACGCCCTTAGGAAGAGGCAAGTCTGGAGACATCTATGAGCATAAATGTGCAGATTCATATTTGGCCGCTTCTCGCAAAAAACGTCGCCCGCCCACCATGACTGCTGGCGGCGCGGCGATCTCGGCCACAGCGGGAGGCTGATCTACAACCTTCTCATCGGGGACATCCCCCTCACCGCGGCGAGCATTACCCGTCTAACGGGCCTGCATCGCAACACCGTCGCCGCCAAACTCCGGCAGCTCGAGCGGCGCGGCCTAGCCCACCGTGTCGAGGGTAGATGGACACAAGGGGAAGCCGAGCCCTCAGAGGTTGCCGAGTCGGGCAAGGGCAAGCGCAAGCGGGATCGTGAACGCTATGCCGCAGAGCGGGAACAGTATCGCCGGTTCAAAGAATCCAGGACCCCTGTCGCTAGACGGGTCGCCGCCATAGAAGCTCAAACCCAAGAAGCCCACACGGCCCTAGCGAAACGCCTTGCAGAACTGGAGGCGCGGGTGTCAATGGCCATGGACAGCGGGTATGACCGCCCAGCCCGGTCTCTTTGATGTACCCCGATCTCGCTGGTCCGATCCTGCCACCTCGAGACAGGCAGCCGAGTCGGTATCGCTCAAGAAGGTGACAGAAGTGCAGAGGCGGATCCTTGGCTGCCTGATCCGTCCGCTGACAGACGATGAACTGGTCGCTCGAGTGCAGGACCTCTCGCCCGAGCAGCGATCGTCACCCCAGTCGATTCGCAGCCGGCGTGCTGAGCTTGTGCGGCTCGGACTGGTGGTTGATTCGGGTATCACCCGACCCTCGCAGTATGGGAAGGCAGCGACGGTGTGGCGGCTGCCGACGGTTTAGCTCAGTGTTTGCTATCAAGTTTCAGGGTTTGCGGATCGCGGACCAAAAAGTGTCCAAGCATTAGACACTTTTTACTTTGAGGAACCGAATGACTACGGAGGGTAACGGGCCATCCAGTTCGAAAAATTCGCCGCAATCCTGGGACCACTCGCTAGCGACGTGTGTGTGCCGCCGGAATAACCCGACTTTTACACATAGGGCTCATAGGGCTGCTCTTCCTAATTTTTTTGGGGGAAAACCTAGGGGCGTGTGTCGCTCGCTACCGAGCGGTTCCCACGGACTGCAGTCGCGATTTTGGTGTAGCGCCCCTGGGGCCATGCTTGACAGTCAATGTATGTTGACACTATGAACGCAGTTACCCGAGACAAGATCAGCGTCGCCCAGAGGCAAAACTGGGCCACCCGGCGCGCCCTCGACGAGGAGTTCGAGGCCCTGAAGAGTTCCAAGAGGCAGGTGCTCGAGGCCCTTGACCTCTGTAGTCTTTTTGTTGAGATGAGGGCCGACGAGGGCGATCCCTTCGCACGGTTCCTCAAGGCGAGGGTCGAGACCGCCTACGACGGCCTTAAAAGCGAGAACATCGCGGCCGCCACTTTGATTGAAGAAAACACCACGCAACCCGATATCGGGTGCGCCACAGGTTGAAGTCGACGCCGGCCCCCCCGACACCGCGACGGCGGTAACGGCACCCGGCAGACGAGCAACTGGCGGAGACAATTAAATATAGGACCCCACTCCGACGCTAGAGCCGAAGCTTGAAGTCCGATGCTGAACCCGAGGCCGTTATCGAGGAACCCCCTCCAACAACGGTAAGGCGACCTGTAAGGACGAGCTGGTAACGGCGACAGTAACGAGCGGCGCAGACCAACCAACTTACCCCTTGAACCGGACCCGGTTCCTTGGACACTTTCCTAACCTTAACCATCACGCTGCTCTCATCTCGATCGCCGCAGCGTAGGCCTCCCGCGGCGTCAGGTGGCCGTGGCGCTCGATGAGCCACTGGCTGTTGTAGCGCTCCATGAACTCGATGACGGCGTGGCGCAGCTCCTCGAGGTCGTCGTAGAGCTTGACCCAGAGGCACTGTTCCTTGAGCGTACGAATGAACCGCTCCGCGCACCCATTGCAGGGTGGCTCGCCGGCGAATGCGGGCGAGTCCTCGATCCC
>JALZJN010000033.1 GCA_030859735.1 Actinomycetota bacterium | reverse complement strand
TCTTTGCCGCGTTGATCGTCTGGGCGAAGGATTCCATCCATCAGGTCTCGCTCCCGTCGGCGCCGGCGGCCGCCACGCTGATTCCATCATTTCGTAAGTCACCCGGCCAAAGAGGAGGGCATCGGCCTGGTTGAGGTTCTCGACTGCGTGACGATGCAAGTCGTCGTCCACGAGCCCTTCACGGTGATCGCAGCACCCGTCCAATGTGACGTTGATGGAATACCGAAGGGGTCGCATTTCGCAAGAGTACCGGATTGGGTTTGACGGCCAAGGTTAGCCCGTATGGCGGAAGGGAACCCTTCCGCCATGGCCCCTCCTCGATGAGAGTCAGGACGAACGCGTTGAGGCGAGGCGTTTGGTTACGAGCTTGTCTGCTAGCCCAACTGCAGGATCGTCTCTTCGACTTCGGCTCCACGTGCCGGGGCGAAGGACACCTCCGTGTTGATGATTCGGAACCCAGTCTTCTCAAGCACCCGGAGTGAGCCGGCGTTGTCGCTCGCAGCCCGGGCATAAAGGGGCCGAATCCGAACCACCTCGAGAAACAAAGAAAGGGCCCGACTGGCGATGCCCCGCCCCCATACGGCACGGTCGATCCAGTACGTGACCTCGGTCTGCCCCTCGACGACGAAGCTGCCGATGCTGCCGACCAACTCGCCCTCCCATGTGATTGCGCGCAGCGTGGTCTCGGGCGACTCCATCACCCTCACCATGTGTGCGTCGAACCGCTGCCGGTCATCCGGGTCTTCGGGCGTGAATGCCGCCATTCTGACCGACTCCGGATCGCTCCACTGGCGAAACAGCGCGTCCAGATCAGACTCGTGCACCGGGCGTAGTATCACCGCCTGTTCGCCAATCTCGTTCACGATTCGGACCCTACTAGACGTTGTTATCCCGGCCCCTCGTACCCGGCCCCTCGAGGCCCCTGTCAAGGCTGCTCTGCTTCGCTCCACATCTGCTACGCAGACTTCGGCCTTGACAGCGACACGGGGCCGGCTGATTGGAAGTTACGGAACGACGTGGCCGTTCCCGTTGTTGCACAACGGTTGTTTCAGATCGTGCAGGGTGGGTCAAAGAAAAGTCAGAATAACTCCCTTTGGAAACACGTCCTGACCTGCGCCAACCGTACTGATTTGGTCATTCATGATCCTCACCGTAAGCAAGGGCTCATCGGCTCGGGCGTCCCAAAGGAATCCCAAAAAAGACGTCTGAAACCCATGGTTCTTCGCTGTCAGACAATGTCAGACAATGTTCGCTGGCGCA
The DNA here is from genome assembly GCA_030859735.1 of Actinomycetota bacterium. Lineage (GTDB taxonomy): Bacteria > Actinomycetota > CADDZG01 > CADDZG01 > WHSQ01 > JACDAL01. Next base: position 4,918 of record JALZJN010000033.1, on the reverse strand, counting down.
GGACGAAAACATAGCTTGACCTGCAACATGCTGTGCTCTTGCCGTCATCGGTGCTTCCCCCTGTCATTGCCATGTCGCCTTCCTCGCACGGGTGAGGTCAGGGGTTCGAATCCCCTCTGGTCCACTGAGCGTTTGCCCTGGTCAGGGGGTCTAACCCATGACTGAGGGGACTCTTGGATCGCCTCAGAAGTGCTCGATCCTAAAGCTGACCTAATGCTGTGGCCTTTCAGTTCCGGCTCTGCCCCTCCCTGGGCCTCCAAGGCCCGGCCATGGCGGCGGTCAAGTTTCGAGATCAGCTCGTCCTCACGGTCGGGGAACAAGTGACCGTAGAGGTTGTAGGTCGTCCGGATGTCTGAGTGGCCCATCCGGCGCATCACATGAAGCGGATCGGCACCCTCATCAATCATGAAAGAGGCTGCTGTGTGGCGCAGCTCGTGGAAGGTAAAAGCCTCACCCTTCTCCACAAACCGAGCAGTAGTCACTGCCTGCAGCTCACGCTCACATTCGAAGCCTGGTTGCCAATTTGGTTTGAGGTTGACAAACAATAGCCGTCCTATAGCCTCTGGTGCTAAGACTTCTGCAACAAGGGCTCCGCAAGCAAAATCAGCCGTTCGCGGCGTCACGTGCAAGTCTACTTCGAAGGATTCTCCCAAAGGCCACCGACTCGCGATCGAGACCCCCTGGCCATCCGCTTCCCGGCCCGTTTGATGGAAGATATTGAATCCGGGGTCGAGTAAATCGCTAACCTGATCATACTCGTCGTTTGAGATCACTTCCTGGAACGCAACGAGATCAGGCTGGATTTCACGGAAGCCGTCCACGAGCAGTGATCGGCGCTCAAACCAAGCACCTCGACGACCCCACACATTCAGCGTGACGACGCGCATGTGCCCTTCGTCTCGCGAACCGAATCAGCTCCCCTGCAGCGAACGACCTCATCACGAACACATCCAACCGCCTGTAGGCCACGAATCGCCATCCTTGCCTGAGCCAATGCCACCGGTTGATCCCCGACGTCGCCGTCGTGCTCATCAAACAACGTAGTCCATTGCTCCCCTGACCAGGCTGACCTGGTGCCGATATACAGACCTCGGTGGCGCGCCTCGTCCTACCCCACGAAGGATGTCGGTCGAAGGCAAATCAGCGACGCGCTTGGGACCGTCAACCCCTCACTTCGACCGTGTAGGAGAGCTCAGCCCCTCGATAGGTGGCGGTCAGTTCCCAGCACCCAGCAGGGATCTCGAGGTCCACCAGCATGAACGAGCCGATGTCCTCTCGGAACCCGCCGCCAGCGGGCCCTCCCGCCACGAACGACCCTGATCGGTCGAGCCGTCGCCCGGTGACGGTAATAGGAGGGGAGGGCCCCTCTTTCGGGGGGTAAGCGTCCGACCACCACAAGGTCTTCTCGTGAACCTTCCGCCATGTTCGAGGAGATCCTCCCAGATCTCTCCCTCCGGATCGATCATGGTCCACAGCGCCGGAGCTGGAGATGTAATCTCCATTACCCCCTACCGTCTGGTCCTGGGGAGGACTCGGAATGGAGTCGGAGGCGCTACAACGGAGTCTGCAGAGGCTGGGCGCGTTGCTTGACGACACCGCCTCACTCTGTGAGGGATCTTCCGGTGAGTGACCGCATCGACTACGACCGAATGGCCGTCTCCTACGACCGCGGTCGAGCCCTCTCGCCCGAAGCCGCCGATGGGTGGCGACGTGCACTGAGCGATTACCTGTCGCTGTCCGACGGTCCAGTGCTGGACCTCGGATCTGGTACGGGGGTGTGGTCGGTTCTGCTCGCCGACTGGTTCGACACGGACGTCGTGGCGATCGAGCCGTCGGAGGGCATGCGCCGCCAGGCTGCCGACAATCGCCTGCACCCTCGTGTCCTCTACGCCGGAGGAGAAGCCGAGCGCATCCCGATCAAGGATCGTTCGTGCAGCTACGCCTGGCTGTCGACAGTGATCTACCACGTCTCGGATCTGACCAGGTGCGCGCGCGAGCTTCGACGCGTGCTGGAGCCGGGCGGCCTTGTCTTCATTCGCAACGCGTTTGCCGGTCGCACCGGCGACATCAAATGGACCCGATTCTTTCCTTCTGCCCATCGGCTCGCTGACACAACGTTGCCGACCGTCAAAGCAACGGTGAAGGCGTTCTCGGTCGCTGGTTACGTGAAGGAGAATCTGGTAAGCGTCGCCGAAGTTTCGGCACCGAATCTATGTGCCTACTTTGAGAAGGTCCGAATGCGTGCCGACTCGTTCCTGACCCAGATCAGCGACGAGGAGTTCGATCGTGGGCTGGCCGCCCTCGCCACAGCTGCGTATGAAGAGCAGCCAGCCCCAGTTCTCAGTCGCCTGGATCTCTTGGTTCTGCGCGAGCGCGCTGGCTTGAGGGAGTCATGAGGGGAGGTGGGACCCGCTACGGGCGTCTCCCCTCGGTGGGGGGATTCAAGTCATTCGAATATTGCGGTCCACCCCTAAAGCTACTTGCATGGATTGAAACTCCTGCCTAACCGGCCAGTATGCGGAAGAGGAAGGAGCCAACCGCGAAAAGGAGGCTAAGATGCATCGTGGAAATGGAGCTTCTTGCGCGGGTAAGAGACGCACAGAAGCACTCTAAGCCCGGCGGCGGATGTGGTCCGATCAGATATGGTTCATGAACGTTTGATGCTGGGAGGCGGAGGAAGCGCTGAGGACTCACGCATTCTCGATCAGCGCTTTGCAGGATGGGTGGGACAGGGGCCACTTCTCTACTTGCCCTTCGCCGGTGAAAACACCAACGGCTACTCCTATCCAGAAGGTCTTAACTGGTTGCGCTCCGTGTTCGAGCCCTTGGGTGTGACGACCTTCGATATGGAGACGGACCCTGAGGAGCTGGTTCGGCGAGGACCCAGAGTGGCGGCCGGAGTGTACATGGGAGGCGGCAACACTTACCGGCTACTTCATGCCTTGCGTCAAACAGGTCTCCAAAAACTGCTCTTGCAGTTGATTGCCGATGGAGTTCCCGTCTACGGAGGAAGTGCTGGGGCCATTGTCCTCGGTCGAGACATCTCAACGGCGGAACGTATGGACGTAAATGACCCCGGGATTGACGACACACATGGCCTCGACCTACTGGAGGGACACTCCGTTTGGTGTCACTACACCGATGACCAGGATCGAGCGATCGCATTCCTCGTTGAAAAACACGTGGCGCCGATCCTGGCGTTGTCAGAGCGGGGCGGGATCATGGCGGCCGGCGGACGGCTGTCTGCGATTGGACTCGAGCCAGTCTTTCGCTTCAGTGGGCGCGGTCGCAAAAGCCTGGTCCGTCCGGGCGCGGTCGTCAAGTGGAGTGACCTAGAGATTGACGTAGGCAAGGAATTCGGGCCATCCGAATCTTGGGCTTCACCACTTGAGTAGTCAGGGCTGCTAATAGGCACCACGCCCGCTTTACCTTCGGAGACGAAATCCTCTGCCCGTTGTGGGTCATGCGACCTATCCGCGAGAGCCGCCCTGCACTGGCCCGATGGCGATTCCTCCCCCGGTATGCGTGGAGATGCGTGACTCCTAGCGTCGGCCACCTGCGCCTGCACCAAGTAGCTGCTGAGCTCCCTAGATGGCTCCCTGCCCAGATCCGCCACCATGTGTGGGAGGCCTACGCATGTCTCATGCATGACGCGCTCGAATCACTGTCCCGGTGTCCGGGAACACGACGGACGGCAACTATTACCATCTCAATTCATACAAGAACTTTCCGAACTCGACAGTCCTGGGACGTGATGACTCCCGTCGTGATGACTCCCGTAAGAGTGCTTCCAAAGTCACTCCAGACTGCCCGAAATCCCTAAGACGTTAGATGCCGCACCTCGCCTGCGCTCAGGCTGCGGTCGACCAGTGGCGCCGCGAATACAACGAGGAGCGGCCCCATCAGAGCCTCGACATAGCGACGCCCTCCTCACGCTTTCGCCCCGTTCCCGAAGAGGAGCGCGCCCTGCTGCCGCTCAAGCTGCCGGCCAATCTCAGCCGTGTACCCGCCCCTGTGCGGGATCCGGGCATCGAGTCCTTGCTCGCGCCGGCGCCCGCTCCAGAATCGCTCGAGGTCGACGCCCTCGCCGTGGCCCAGGGTGATGCCATCGAGCTCGAGCGCGTCGTGCCGGCTCTGGACACCTGCGGCCTTTAAGGCATGGCCTGCGGGAGCCGCAGACTCATTGAAGTGGCGCTGGACCCTCAGCACCTGGAGGTCCCGGCTGCTCAAGATGCTGCACCGCGCGTTTCGACGCCAACCACCATTGCAGTACCCCTGAGCATGTAAAGTCGCCGCCGGTTAGGAAGACCGCGCCGTTCTCGACCCAGACACCGCAACCACCGCTCCCCGTTACGCCGAGCAATCCGGCGACCGCAGCGGCTTCGTCGATTACCGTTCACTACAAGCTCGTTCGTAAATCGGATTCCAGAACGCCCCGAGACCGTCCCAATGCACGCTTCTGACCGGGTCAGTTACTCGCTCGTCTAGCACAGTCGCTCTCTGGCTAGAGTCCGAGTACGAGGCATCCAGTGCTCTGTTTAGCTCTCGCCATAACGTGTTGGACGGCATAATGACCTCTTCCAGGTAGAAGGCCTGAATCTCCGCTCGTTCCCGAGATCCGCCGGCGTCAGCACGGCCGCACACGCTGGCCCAAGACGCCATTAGCTCACCCCAATGTTGGTATAGGCGTTGGGGGGTGGCATTGCTAGATATCGCCGCCGTGATCAACTGCGGTACCTCGCCAACTAAGTCACGTGTCGTCTGTACCAACGTCCCCGATTCCAGCGAAGAGGCTTCCCAACCCAGGCTCTCGCTGATTTCCCGCCGGGCCCGCTCCACTACGTACTCCATGCGCACCAAATGAGCGAAGCCCACCATCGTCATTCCTGGCCAAGTAAACCCTTCCGCGGTCGTACGA
>JALZJN010000228.1 GCA_030859735.1 Actinomycetota bacterium | reverse complement strand
CGGCTGCGGGAGAACGAGCGCTCTCTCAGCAACTGACACATGCGCTGAGAACCGCGTCGGCCCGGCTGTTGCTGTGAAGGGTATGAACAACGAAACCACCGCGGACCTACTCGGGGCGACCGACTTGTTCAAGGGCCTCGACCACTCCGTCCTGGACCACTTGGCGCGAAGTGTGACACTGCGCAACTACCGGCGGGGTCATCTCATCTTCTCCCAGGGCGAGCCCGGGGATTCGTTGTTCGTTATCTCACAGGGACTCGTCAAGGTCTTCGTCACCTCCGAAGAGGGCGAGGACATGGTGCTCGTCACCCTTCGCACTCCTGAGACCTTCGGAGAGCTTGCGCTGATCGACGGGGGCCTCCGCTCGGCTTCGGCCGAGGCGCTCGAGCCCACCAGCGCGCTGACCCTGTCGCGCAGCACTCTGCTCGAGCTTCTGCAGAGTCACCCGGCCCTCGCTCAAGCACTGCTGGCATCCTTGGGCGGGCTCGTGCGCAGGCTCACCGAACAGGCAGCCGATCTCGTCTTTCTCGATCTGCACGGGCGGGTCGCAAAGCTGCTGCTGTCACTCGCCGAGGAACGAGGGCGCCACGCGGAGCAAGAGGTGCTGCTCGATCTCCAGGTCACCCAGGGCGACCTCGCCGCCATGGTCGGCGGCTCCCGGCAGAGCGTCAACCACATACTTCACGCCTTCCAGCGCCGCGGCTATCTCGAGATCCAAGGCCGCCGCATCGCGCTCAAAGACCTGCGAGCACTGTCCAGGAGAGCGGGCCTCTAGCCTAGTTCTGGCACTTTCCGGACCAACTTTGGTACAGAACGCGGCTATGGCCCGCGTTTCGTCCCAAACCTGAGGCCCGATTCGGGCTCGGGCCACCAGGCCAAGGCGCCGACAAACCGATCCACTCGAGCCCAAGCCGGGCCGACCCGGAGCCCCGGCCGCTGCCCTAAGCTTGGGCGTATGCGCCTCACCGCAGCAATCAGCCACGAACCTCCTTATTACGTGGCGCGCTGCTTGGACGTGGAAGTCGCGAGTCAGGGTGAAACGATCGAGGAATCATTGACGAATCTGAAGGAGGCACTCGAGCTCTATTTCGAGGACCTACCCAATCCGGAACATATCGAGCCTCCAATCATTGCGTCGGTCGAACTCTCCGCGTGAGCCCCCCTCGCTTCCGATCGTTCGGGAGCCGAGGTCGTGAAGGCGCTTCGCAAGAACGGGTTCGATCAGTCCAGTCAGCGAGGGAGTCATGTGAAGCTTCGCCGTGAAGACGGCCGGACAACCATCGTTCCACTACATCGCGCGCTGGCTCGCGGCACCTTAAGATCCATCCTTCGCCAGGCTGGGCTATCGCCTGAGGAGTTCCGTAGGTTGCTCTAGTTCTAATCGTCCGTCGCGCAACAGGCGCCATCAGCGACCCCGCCGGTCAAACCCGCCGGTGTGTACTCGTTCGCGCACAAGTTCGCACGACTGCTCCGTCCCTCGATGGCAATCACGTCCGCCTCCCCCCGGACCAACTTCTATACGCAAACGGTCTCTGCGGGCGGGTTCGTCCCAAGCTGCTCGGCTTCGGCATCTAGGCCCCCACTGCCTCCGCCGGAGAGTCGATGCGCTCGAGCCAGGGCCTCGCCCCGAGTTCCTCGAAGGTCGCGCGCGCCTGCTGAATCAGGTCGTCGGCGTCGCCCCTTCTCCCCCTTTCGAGCAGCCACTCGCCGTGCTCCAGCAGTGTCACCGCCACATAGAAGCTCGCTCCGATGTCCCGAAAGCGCGCCGCGGCCCACCAAAAGCTCGCCTCCGCGGCGGCGTCGTCGAGGTCCATGTCGGCCAGCCGGGCGCGAAACCGAGCCGCATGCGCCTGGAAGAAGGGGGGCATGACGCGCTCGTCGGGATCGGCGAGAGCCACGAGCTCCTCCAGAGCCGTCCGGTCTCCGAGTGCCAATGCCGCCTCGCCGGCCTGGGCGAAGCAGGCCTTCACCAACTCGTTGTCGATCCCTATTCCGCCTCCGGCGTGGAGCGCCTCGCGGGTGATGTCTAGGGCCTCGGCTTGCCGCCCCTCTGCCGCCGACATCACCGCCCTGACCAGCGCGTAGCTCGCTCGGTCCTGGAGGTCGCCCGAAAACTCGAGCCGAGCGCACGAGTCGACAATTTGTTTGGCCGTGTCGCGGTCGCCGCGGTTCAGGGCGACTACGGCGAAGAAAGGGAGCTCCCCCAAGGCAAAGTTACCGAGTTCTTCATAGGCAGGGAGCTCGGCCAGAACGGCCAGCGCCTCGTCCCAGGCACCGGCAACGAAATGGATGAAACCCGGTCCGAGCAGGAACGACCGTTCCAACCTGCGATCGCCGAGTGTGCGTGCAAGGGTAAGTCCATCCGAGAAATGCCTCAGCGCGTCGTCGTAGCGGTCGGTCAACTGGGTGACATGAGCCAGATTGGCGTGGGCCCGGAGCGTGTTCGTGGAGAGGTCGTTCTCGACCGCCACGGCGAGCGCCTGCCTGATCAGGGCGAGACCCTCGACGTTCCGGCCCTTCTCGAGCATCAAAAGACCCTTTGTGTTGAGCGCGCCCGACAGAACCTCGGGGACACCCTTTGCCTCGGAGATCTCGAGGGCGAGCTCCACATACCGAGCGGCTTCTCCTTTGCCCAGGAGCAGAGTTAGACGACCAAGAGTGTGGGCGACTAGGGCGAGGTCTGCGTCGGGCTTCTCGCCGGACAGCACTTCGAACGAGCGTTCGAGTCCCTCGAGCGCCTCCTCTCCCCGGCCTTCGTCCCACATCACCTCAGCCAGGGCGGCCTTGACGCGCGCCGTCTGCGGAACCATTCCCTCGCTTTCGTAAAGGGCCACGGCTGCGCCGAAACACTCCTTCGCTTTATCCCTGTCGGCTCCGCGCCACGCCATCCGGCCGGCTCGCTCCAGAAGAGTCGCTCTGGCGCTGTTCTCGGATTGAAGCTCGGCCGCCTGCTCGAAGTAGCGGCGGGCCTCGTCTGCGGCGGCAAGGGCCTCGGCGCGCTCCCCTGCACGCTCGGAGGCAACGGCCGCCCGCCTCTTGATAGCGGGGGCATCGGGCGCGTGGGGCGCAGCGTGGTAGGCGTGAAGGAGGTGAGAGCACACGACCTCCGCGATCTCGTCGCGGTCGTATCCCGAGGCTCGCTCGAGGTAACCGGCTACCTCGAGGTGGCGCGTCTTTCGATCCTTCTTCGAGATCGTCTCGTAGGCCACCTTCTGAACCAGCACTTGCACGAAGCCGTACTGACCCCGCTCGGGCGACATCGGGTCCTGTTGGATCGCCAGCAGCTCCCGGCGCACGAGCGCCGAAAGAAGAGCATCGAGCTCGTCCTCAGTCCTCCCGGTGACGGCTAGAAGGGCGTTCTTGGTCACGGTCTTGCCCGCCACCGCCGCGTCTTGGAGCACATGCCGTTCCGCCTCGGGCAAGGCGTCGAGCCGAGCCGCGATCAGCGCCTGAAGGCTTTCCGGCACCTCGAGCGCGTCCACGGCTCCAGTGATCTCGTAGCGGTCCCCGGAGCGCTTGAGAAGGCCCCGGTCGAGCAGCATCCGGACGGTTTCTACGGCATAGAGCGGGATGCCCTCGGCGCGCTCTGCTATGCGGATTCGAAGCTCCTGCGCCAACCCGGGAACGAGCCCACTCAGAAGCCCGTCCATGGCCTCGGGGGGCAAGGGGTCGAGGTAGGCGGTCGTTGAGTCTCGCCGGGCTCCGCTCCAGCTGGGGCGCTTATCGAACAGCTCGGGCCGGGCCAGGATCAAGACGAACAATGAATGTCGGCGCGACCACTCAAGCAGGTACTCGATGAAGTCCAGCAGCGAGGGATCGGCCCAGTGAAGGTCCTCGAATACGAGCACGGTGGGCGCATGTTCCGCCAGACGCTCGAAGAACAGCCTCCATCCGGAGAAGAGGTCCTCCTTCTCGATGCCGCTCCTGCTCTCTAAACCCAAGAGACTTGCGAGGCGCGGCTCAATCCACGTGCGCTCTTCGGGGTCGGAAACGTAGCGCGCCACCGCGGCGCTGAGCTTGGCCGCGGCTACCGAGCTTTCCTCCTCTTCGAGGATCTCGGCCCGGCGCCTGATCATCTCGGCAAGGGCCCAGTAGGACACGCCCTCTCCGTACGCCAGGCATCGTCCCCGATGCCACAGGACGTCGTCCGAGAGGCCGTCGATGTACTTCTCGAGCTCCCATGAAAGCCGAGTCTTGCCAATGCCCGCCACGCCGGCGACGGTCACCAGATGAGTGCGACCCTCATCCGCGGAACCGTGGAAGAGCTCTTTGACCAGGCGCATCTCCCGGTCGCGGCCCACAAACGGCGCCTCGAGTCCCTCGGCGCGCTGCATGCCCATTCGGTTGGCTACCACCCGCAGAGCGCGGTAGAGCTGTACCGGCTCGGCCTTCCCCTTGAGCTCGAAGACACCGGCGTCCTCGAAGGCGACGGCCGCGGAGCTCAGGCGATAGGTGGCCCCATCGACGAAGCAGCCTCCGGGTGCGGCCGCCGTCTGGAGCCGGGCCGCAGTGTTGACGACGTCGCCGGCGACCATGCCCTGGCCGCGCGCCGAAAGATCGACCGCGGCCTCGCCCGTGACCACTCCGGCGCGCGCCCGGAGCCCGGGGGCGCCGGCCTCCGCTCCCAACGCCTGAACGGCCTGGAGCAGCTCGAGACTCGCTCTGACGGCGCGCTCCGCGTCGTTCTCGGTGGCGACCGGCGTGCCCCACACGGCCATGACCGCGTCACCGATGAACTTCTCGACCACCCCGCCGTAGCGCGTGATCACGCTGCGGCAGTCGTCAAAATAGCGGGTGAGCAGGTCCCTGACCTCTTCCGGGTCGCGGCTCTCGGAGACCGTGGTGAAGCCCACTAGGTCGGCGAACAGGACGGAGACGAGCCGCCGTTCTTGCTGGGAGGGCGGAGCCGGCACCTCGGGACGAGATTCGAAGGAGACCGAGGCAGCGAGGGAAGAGCCGCACTCACCGCAGAACCGGGCCGAGGGCTCGTTGGTCGCTCCGCAAGACGAGCAGGCGAGCTGTAATGCCGTCCCGCACTGAAGACAGAACTTTCGTCCACTTCGATTGTCCGCCCCGCACTCCGGGCACAGCATC
>JALZJN010000225.1 GCA_030859735.1 Actinomycetota bacterium | reverse complement strand
CTCACCGGCGAACAGCTCGCCGACTCCATCGCCGTGGCGCTGGAAGCCTCGGAGCGTGACGGCACAGAGTTCATCTCGCCCTTCGATCACCCCGCGATCATCGCGGGTCAGGGAACCATCGGGTTGGAGATCCTCGAGTCCCTGGACGACATCGGAACCGTGGTCGTCCCCATCGGCGGCGGAGGACTGATCTCGGGAGTCGCCGCAGCAATCAAGTCGGTCCGCCCCGGGGTGCGCATGGTCGGAGTCCAGGCTGCGGGGGCAGCCTCGATCCCCCGCTGTCTGGAGCTGGGCCGGGTCGTCCCCGCCGAGCACGTCTCGACCATCGCCGACGGCATCGCGGTCAAGTCTCCGTCGGAGCTGACGCTGGAGCACATAAGGAACTACGTCGACGAGGTAGTGACCGTTGGCGACGACGCCCTCGCCCGGGCGGTCGTGTTCGCGGCGGAACGTATGAAGCTCGTGCTCGAACCGTCGGGGGCCGCAGGAGTGGCAGCCCTGCTCCAGGATGAGCACACCATGGCCCCTCCGGTCGTGGTGCTCCTGTCGGGAGGCAACATCGACCCGCTGCTGCTGTTGCGCATCATCCGCTTCGGGATGAGCTCGGAGGGCCGCTATTTCGCCTTCAACACACGCATCTCCGATCGCCCCGGCGCTCTGCACCGGTTGGTGGGTTTGATAGCTCAATCCGGCGCCAACGTAGTGGGCGTCCAGCACCATCGCGAGGGCTTCGGCGTGCACCTCGAAGAGGTCGAGGTCGCGCTCCAGATCGAGACCAAGGGCCGCCCGCATATCGACGAGCTCATGACCACCCTCGCAGCCGAGGGCTACGTCGTCGAACGGCTCTAACGGGGCTCCGCCTTGTCGAGTGGGGGCCAGTGGTCACACAGTAGCCATCTATGACCACTCGGCGAGTTAGTCGCGCGGAGGTGTTGCTGCGATCGCCGCGGCCGAGCCCACGATCCCCAGAAAGCCCGCCACCGCCACAAGCGTGAGGCCCACCCCCGGGCGGGCGGCAGCCTGGATCTCCATGCGCGTCGAGATCGACGAGTTGACGTCGCCCACACCCCTGTAGTCGGCAAAGGCGATGGCGCCGATGATCAGCGAGGCGATAAAGGCGAGGATCGCCCAGCGGCCGCGCGGCCGGATCAGCAGAAGACCGGCAGCGATCACGATCACGACGCCACCGCCCAACGCCCAGTAGCCGTCGCCGGCCTCGAGGCCCGAGAAGGGCCGGCTGGGGCCGGGCTCCTCGAGAGCGTCCTGATCGGAGCCGAAGTCGGCCTGCGGATCGATCTCAGGACGGACCGTAATCGTCACCCAGTCGAGGAAAGACCCCACGACGGCGGCTGCACCGGCAAGCAGCAGGATGGCGATGGCAAAGCGGCGGGCCTTGTCGAAAAAGTCGAGCCCTGCCGCTTCCTCCCCTGTGTCTTGGGACGCTGCCGCCTCCTCTGCCATTGACGGTAGCCTAATGTTCATGAGCTCGACATCCGCACTCACCTCCGATAAGGCCCCGAAGAACCGCTGTCTGCTGGCGCTTCACGCCCATCCCGACGACGAGTCCTCAAAGGGTGCAGGAACCATGGCGCGCTACGCCGGCGACGGCGTCCGCGTGGTGCTGCTGTGCGCCACCCGTGGCGAGGAAGGCGACATCCTCAACCCCCGCATGGACCAGCCCGGTATCAAGGAGCGCATGCCCGAACTGAGAGAGGCCGAGCTGCAGACCGCCTGCGACCTTCTGGGCGTCGAGCGCATCTACCAGCTCGGCTACCGGGATTCGGGCATGCCCGGTACCGACTCCAACAAACATCCCGATGCGTTCGCCAATGCCGATGCCGAGGAGGCGGTCGGCCGCATAGTCGAGATCATCCGCAGGGAGCGGCCCGAAGTGGTGCTGTGCTACGACGAGTCAAAGGGCTATGACCATCCCGACCACGTCAAGGTGCACGAGTGGGGGACTCGGGCCTTTTTCGAGGCGGGCGATGAGTCACGGTTTCCGGAGCGAGGAGTGGCGTGGCGCCCGCGAAAGCTCTACTACTTCGCCACCTTCACCAAGGCGCGCTTCACGAAGCTGCACGAGGCCGCGCTGGCCGAGGACATCGAGAGCCCCTTTGCCAAGTGGCTCGAAGAGTGGGACGAGCGTGGTTTGGAGGAGCCCACTGTGACCGCCCAGATCGATGTCGCCGAGTTCATCGAGCTGCGCAGCAAGGCGCTGCTGGCACACGCCACCCAGATCGATCCCGACAGCTTCTGGTTCGCCATCCCCGACGAGATCCACCGAAAGGCCTACCCGTGGGAGGACTACACGCTGGTGGACTCGACCGTCCCCACCCGGGAGCGGGAGGAAGACCTCTTCGAAGGCCTCTAGAACCTGCCGAGTGGTGGCCAGATGGTCATATAGGTCATCTCACCACCACTCGGCGAAGATTTCCTAGCCGGCGACTACGTTCCGGCGCTGGAGGGTCTCTTCGATGACCGCTCGTATGTCGTCGCCGAGCAGCTCCTCGTGCTCCAGAAGCGCGTCGCGCAGGGCCTCGACGAGGTCCCGGTTCTTCTCGAGCAGGAACAGAACCTGGTCCTTGTGCCGCTGGAGGAACTCCTCGACCTCCTTGCGGGTGTCCTCGTTGG
>JALZJN010000207.1 GCA_030859735.1 Actinomycetota bacterium | reverse complement strand
ACCACCAGGTTTTTACGAGCCACCGCCTGCGGCTCGGGGGTGGCGTCACTCTCGTGGACCAACCCCACCCGCGCTCAGATCCACCGACTCGCCCGCTGATCAGGGGGCCGATTAGGCAAGTGCGATGCGAGGCGGAGACACGTAAAATGTCAGACCGGTATCTTCCGCCAGGCGCGACGTTTCCTCAGCTGTGGCCACGGCGGAATTCCACTTGCCTCTCAGGATCTCGACGAACGCGAGTCTGGTGCCTCCGATCGCGAGGCGAACCGATCGAACCGATCGAACCGATCGATCGTGCTGGGCTGACCGCTCGAACGCAACGATTCGTCGCCTCACTTCGTTCAGCGCTTGGTCGCCATCACTCGCATTTCAGGCCGTCTTGATCGCGACGGCCAACAGCGCCAAACCGACCAGGGCATAAGCCGAGCGATACACGCTACAGATGGTTACCCGCACCGGGGGTAACGAGTCCACATTGCGGGGGTCCCGAACCAACAAGCCTCCCGTTCATCCTGGCAGCACACGAACAACACCTAGGTTGTGCGTTCCAGGATAAGGACGATTTTGCCTTTGGGCGACTTCCAGATGTTCTGTGCTTGATAGCTGCTGACCAGCTTCCATCCCTCGGCTGCGTGTTCATTGAGTACCTTCTCGAGCTTCTCGGGAGGAAAAGCGCCCGAGAGCACAGCATCTCATTCCGTCAATACCTTGTATTCGGTCATGTAGTTCTCCTTGCGGCGACGTCCATTGCGCCGCCTGATAGATGCCGATCTATTCCATAGATCCGAACGACAGGATGTCCCCGGTGAGCGGGAGCCGTCGCTTATCCGTCGCAAGGATGGGCGAGGGGGGGGCCACCACCCAGGCATTGAGAAACCTGGGCCCAGCGCCTTGGTCGTCCCGTCCGACGGATGCTGGAGCCATAGACATAGTGGTGAGTACCAGCAGCACGATAACGACGGCAGTCGAGGTGCGCCTCATATTGATTCCTCTCCGTAGATCATCAGACCCCGAGGAGCCCTTGGGACATCTCGCGCGGCGACTTCTCGATCATCGTCACCGAAGCGGACCACCTCAGTAGCTTTGAGTTGCCCATCAGCGGCCATGGCCTGCCGGTCACGCTGGGAATAGGGCCGAACTCCTGCCCCATCCGAGGCAGGTGATGAAGGTGCCTATGAACAGCCAGCCGAAGAGACGTGCGGTTCTCTGAGAATCCAAGGTCACTCCCTCCTCCTCACGCGCGCCACGGTTCCCCGGGCTTCGTGACGTACTGGGTAAAGACGTAACGCCAGGGAATCACCGCGAGGATGATCACGACAAACAGAACGGAACCCGCTACTTGCGAAGTCGCGGCGTCCATGTCGTCCCGGGTCCACAACGGCACCGCAATAGCACCCAGCCACAGCAATTTCCACGCACACTCGAACAGGAGTATCGGCAGCATCTTCACCGGGTAACGAAGACCGAGTAGAGCCAAGAGGCCCATCGCGACCAACATGTACTTCGTGACACCTTCATAAAGCGGCCACGGCTCGTTGCGGCCAATGATCAGCGGCCAGTTCCTCGCCGCGATGCCGATGCCCATGACCGCGTAACCGATCCGCATGACGTTGAGGCGACGAACGGGCAGTTCCGCGACCGTTCCTTCATTCGTCCGCCCACCATTCGCTGGCTTCGTGAGCGTCCCTACGCGTGGCGTGCTGACGGTGGTCGTTTCCATCATCGATCTCCCTCAGTTGTGACGAACAGCGGCGACTTTCGCCATTGCGAACGAAACGTCTGGCTAAAACCAGATGGCGACCGCCTCATACCGCGAGCCTGAAGGGTGGATACCGATCGGTGGTGAGCAGCATGGCGTAGGCCTCCACCCGCAACCACCAACGCATGACACCTTCCACGAATCCGAAGAGGGTGCGCGGATAACGCCCGGTGAACAAGATCGCGAACCAGGCAAAGACCACAGCGAAGAACGCCGCGATCGTGAGGAACAACAACACGATGTAGTGAGGGATGGCCAGGAACCACTTCACCAGCGGCAGCCAGCGGTTGAGGTCCTGCTTCACGTCCGGGTAGTCGAGGTCGAGATGGACCCACTGCTCCTCGTCGGAGGAGGGATACCGGTCGGACATGAGCGCCATATAGGTCGTCACTCTCGTGGAAAAGCGTGTGAGCTGCAGGTTGAAGTCGAACCACCAGCGCGGATACTTTTGGCGAAAAAGGATCATCAGGAGAGGCCCGAAGAACAGCAGGCCCCCCGCGGCTGCGACGGCCGTCTTGCCGTTGCCGTAGCTCCACTCCCACACTTCACCCGAGACGGTCCCGAGCACCACCAGGATGGGAATCGCGGCGAACGCTCGGAACAACGTGGTTCCCCGGTTCAACTTCCGCTCCGGATAGTCCAACGACAACCGAGCCGGATAAACCGCTTCGTACTGCATGACTCACTCCCCTTTCGGTCTGTTGCGAACCTGTACCGACGTGAATCGGGCCTAGCCCGTGCGTTCCAGGACGATCACCGGCGTGTTGGTTGACCGCTGCCCGGCGAAACCGTCGTAGTCCGGTTGGATCGCGGTCCACCGCCGCCAGAGCCGCTCGCGTTCCTCACCTTCGACCTCACGGGCGCGCACCGGGAGCGGATCCTCGTTAGGCAGACGCACTACTGCATCTGGGTGTGCCTCGAGATTCATCCACCACGCCGGATGGCCCTGGTCCCAACCGTTCATCGCCACCAGGACGAGATTCGATCCATCTTCGAGATACCCGACGATCACGCTGCGTTCTTGTCCGGACTTCCGACCGATTGTCGTGAGGCGCAGAGCCCCCCAGCCCCGCTTGTTGGACGTGGTCCATAGGAAACGTCCGCCACTGAGTTTGTAAAGCGCGCGGTGAACGCGCCAAGCGCCATGAATGAACCATGCCGGCGGCCGTTTCGTCGGGTTGCTGTCGTCAGTACGGGCAGGCAATCCCTCCCGTGTGATCGCTGTCATCGAATCTCCTCAGGTTGAAGAAGCTGGGCCCCGGCGAAGATCCCCAGCGTGAGGATGCCCGCCACAACCCAGCCCACCAGCAGCGATCCAACGACGATCCGGCGCGTTCGGCGTCTAGTGACCCGCGAGGGGGTCTCCCCTTGGCCCGCCTCAGGGGCGTATGGAGTGAAGGGAACCCCACCGGGTGCCGGCTTCTGGAGTGTTTGCGCTTCCGTTGACATGCTCGCCTCCTCGTCCTGCTCCGACCGCTCGTCGGATGCGGGATCAATGTCCTCCCTAGAGGGGGCCGCTCGCACCGGTCAAATGACCGGGCTTTGAATCTCCATTGGATGTCGCGCGAGTCGCAGACCCCACCTAACGTAGGTAGGTGCCACATGGCCGAGATCGCGAGAGGGTCCATCTCGCCACGATGCTCGATACGGCTCGTGGAGGTCACGCCACAAGCGTCGTTATCCCCGGTGGTGCCGGTATGGGCAAAGACAGCACTGTTGGACGACCTCGCCGACCGCGTCAGGCAGCAAGATCCTTGGGACGGTCGGGCTTCAAGCTGAGGCGTCCTTTGGATTCGCCGCCCTACACCGGCTACTTCGCCCTGCCCTCCCAACGGTGACCGTTAGCCGGTGTGAGGCGGAGACACGTAAAACGTCAGATCGTCAGGACTGAACTCGCTTAGACCGCCAGATCGAGAGTCGCAAGCTGGTTGCGTGATGAGATGCCGAGCTTCGAATAGACGTTTCGCAAGTGGAAATCGATCGTTCTAGGACTTACGAATAGCTGCGACGCCACCTGGCGATTAGTCATCCCGCGGACCACCAGACGGACCACCTG
>JALZJN010000202.1 GCA_030859735.1 Actinomycetota bacterium | reverse complement strand
AAGTACTACGAGGACATGGGTTATTTCGGACACATCAACTGCACGGAGAACTTCAACCGGCAGCTCGACTCTTATGCGATCGAGCCGCGCAAAGGTTGGCCGGCGATCAACTTCTTCTTCAACACCGCCTTCTCGGACGACAACCTGTTGCTGGTGGACGAGCCGTGGTCGCGCCCCGGCGATTACGTCCTGCTCCGGGCGACCACCGATCTCGTGTGTGCGTCGTCGTCGTGTCCCGACGACATCGATCCCGCCAACGGCTGGGACCCCACCGAGGTACACGTGCGCGTTTATCCCGCCGAGCACAAGTTCAGCGCGGCGATTGCTCACCGCGTGACACCTTCGGCGGCTCCCAAGCTCACGAAAGAGACGGGTTTTCATCCCCGCATCGAGCAGCTTACGAGCCGCTTCGTGGACTACCGCGGTTACTGGCTGCCGACCTCGTTCAACAATCTGGGAGCGATCGACGAGTACTGGGCCTGCCGTGAGCGTGCCGTCGTCATGGACCTGTCTCCGCTGCGCAAGTTCGAGGTGCTGGGGCCCGACGCCGAGGCGCTGATGCAGGCGACGGTTACACGTGATGTTCGGCGCTTGTCCGACGGCAAGGTCGTCTATACCGCGATGTGCAACGAGACCGGGGGCATGATCGACGACGCCACTATCTTCAGACTGGGCCAGGACAACTTCCGGTTCGTAGGCGGCGACGAATACGACGGAGTGTGGCTGAAGGAACAGGCCGAGCACATGGGTCTGCGAGCATGGGTGAAGGACTCGACCGACCAGCTGCACAACATCGCGGTGCAGGGACCCAAGAGCCGTGACATCCTCGGCCCCCTGATCTGGACTGCGCCCACAGTTACTCCCTTCTCAGAGCTCAAGTGGTTCAGCTTCTCGGTCGCCCGTCTCGGCGGCCCGCACGGGCTCCCACTGGTCGTGTCCCGCACCGGATACTCGGGCGAGCTCGGGTACGAGCTGTGGTGTCACCCCAAGGACGCGCCCGCGCTGTGGGACGCGGTGTGGGCCGCGGGCGAGCCGGCAGGCCTCAAGCCCCTCGGCCTCGACGCGCTCGATATTCTGCGCATCGAGGCGGGGCTGATCTTCGCCGGCTACGAGTTCGACGACCAAGTCGATCCATTCGAGGCCGGCATCGGCTTCACGGTGGGGCTAAAGACCGAGGACGACTTCATCGGCCGCAGCACGCTCGAGGAGCGCAAGGCCCATCCGCAACGCAAGCTGGTCGGCCTCGAGCTCGCCGGCAATGAGCCCGCAGGGCACGGGGACTGTGTCCACGTCGGCCGTCAACAGGTCGGGGTCATCACCTCAGGCACTCGTTCGCCGATCCTGAAGAAGAACATCGCGCTGTGCCGGATGGCGGTGCGTTACTCAGACATCGGGACCGAAGTCGAGGTCGGCAAGCTCGACGGTCACCAGAAGAGGCTTCCGGCGACAGTGGTCCGGTTTCCCTTCTACGATCCGGCCAAGGAGCGCCCCCGGGCCTAACTACATCGCCGAGTGGTGGTGAGGTGACCATATAGATCATCTGAGCACCACTCGGCGGGCTTCTATTCGCCGAGGCGGCCCGCCAGGAACTCGGTCATCGCCCACGCCGCCTCGGAGTCGTTCGCCAGCGCCTCCTTAAGCTTCTCCCGCGACACGGCCGCGCAGCGAAGATCCGCCTCCGCCACCACGCTCGCCCTGCGAAGATGCCCTTCGAGCACGCCACCCTCGCCGATCAGCCCACTGTCGCTGTAGCGCTGGAGCATGCGGCCCCCCCGTTCCACACGGGCAGAGCCTTCAATGATGACGAACAGCTCCTGCGCCGGCTCACCTTCGGTGATCAACACGTCGCCCTCGGAGAAGGTGCGCTCGCTCCCCGCTGCTCGCAACACCTCCAGAAGGTGGTCCGACGGAGACGGCGTCGGGGTCGTGGGAAGCAGACCCTGATAGCGGCCTTGATGAAACAACAGAGGTTGGCCGGTACCCCAGCGGGCGTGCTCGACCCGACCCAGGAACAGCGCATGGTCGCCGCCCCAATATGTCTTCTCGACGCGCGCCACGAGATGGGCGATGGCGCCCTGGATAAGGGGGGTCGCGCGAATGAGCTCGAAAGTCGGCTCGGGACCAGCCGCCTTAGGTCGGCCTGCGAAGCGGTCCGAGAGCCCGCCCTGGTCCTCGGAGAGGACGTTGACCCCGTAGGTCCGGCCGACGTGCAGCATGCGGTGCATCTTGGAGCGCCTGTCGACGCCGACTACGACCAGGGGCGGCTTCAGCGATACGGACATGAAGGCGTTGGCGGTCATGCCGTGTACCTGGCCGCCGACCTCGGTGGTGATGATCGTGACTCCGGTGGCGAACATGCCGAGGATGCGCCTCAGCTCCAGGGAGGGGTCGGCGTCCGGATCGGCGCCGGTGTCGAGGTCCTCTAGCTCGGGGATGTCTTCGAACGGGTTTTCCGCGCTGGCGTCGGGGTGACCGCCGACCACCGAAACCGAGGGCACGGGAAGCTGAAACTCGCTGGGCCCGCCGCCGAATTCCTCG
>JALZJN010000180.1 GCA_030859735.1 Actinomycetota bacterium | reverse complement strand
GCGACCTCGCCGACGTATGGCAACCGCATGGCCGATCATCACGTCGCCGTTAAGGCCAAGCAGCGAACCTACAGGCAAGCCTCGGGCGCGCGCTGCATCCGGAAAATTCGGGCCAACTGCAATGGGGGGCCGCGTACCGAAAGTTACATGAGGCTGCTTGGAATGAGAGCGTGCGCGTCCTCAAGCCGGGCGGGCTCTTCGTGCTCAACTGCAAAGACCATATCCGCGCGCGAAAACGGGTCGAGGTGGTCGATTGGCACGTTGCTGCGCTGGAACGCCTAGGGCTAGTGCTCAAGGATCGTCGAGAGGTCGAGAGCTCCGGCTACGGCTTCGGTGCCAATCGCGACGCGCGCCTACCAGAGGAGGTTCTTTATTTCGTCAAGGACCGCAGTCTGAGCGTGGAAGAACTGCACCGGCTCGCGGCCGAGTGAAAAAGCCCCGTTCCGAAGTGCCGACACCAAAGTAGACACTGATATCTCTCTGAAAGGTGTTTACATGGCCCTCGACGAATCGACCCGGACTCCGCTCCTGCTGCGGCTCGACCACGAGACCGCCCGCGCACTCAAGACCGCCGCTACGAGGTCGGGGCAGACATTCAATAGCTGGGCGAGTCAGGCGCTCGCAAAGGCCGCTGGCCTCGAGGTCACAACCGGAGCCGACGACATTAGGTCCGCAAAGTTCAAGCAGGACATCGACCGGCTGCTTAAGCTCAGTCGAGAAATCGACGACCCACAGCGGCGGCCATGAGAAGGCGGAAGATTCGGCCCGCGGACTATGTCGAGGATTTGTTCACTCTCACCCCTACGGGTGAGGTCATTTTGGGTCCTTGGTACGAAGAGGACGGCCCTCCTTGGTACGAAGAGGACCTCGACGACGAGCCCGCCACGGCATGAGGGGGTGGGGAGTATCCCCTTTGCCCTGGCGCGCCTATCCGCCGCAGCATGGTGGGCTCAAGCTCTGAGGCCAGAATATCGGCCACCCTTGCCATGTTCCGGCGCTCGGTGGCGCTCTGGCTCTGCTACACGTCGGAGCCTAAGCGACGCCTCGGGCTTCTGGCAACCATTCCGTTGGAGCGACGCCTCCGGCCTGGTTTCGGGGCCAGCTCTACACAGAACCGTTGATCTCCTGTCGCTCCAGCGGGTAGGGAACGCTCACGGCAACGACACCTCGCTCGAATAGAAGGTGCCGTTTGACCAGGAGCGCTGTCTGTCCGTGTAAAAGCTGATGGCGGCGCTTGTGGACGACGAATTCGGGCAGGACCACGGTCACGACTCGATTGATTCCGTCAGCCTTGAACTGCCGCAGGTATTTGACCATCGAGGCGCCGATGTCGCGGAACGGCGAGGCCTCGATTTCCAGTGGGAAGGGGATGTTTCCCGCCAGCCACTTGTCTCCGAGCTTCTCGGTCTCCTCCGGATGGTGGCCGAACGACACCGCCCGCAGATCGGTCGGGCGGAGAGCCTCTCCATATTCCATTGCCTGAAGGGTTGCGTTGTGGACCCCGGCGATCAGCACCACGACGTAGTTGCGGGCGGGTTCGTGAGTGGATTCAGCGGACGGGAGGACGTCCGTAGCCACAACCGGGACGTCGAGAACCTGCACTCCGGGCTCCCCCAACAGCGACGCCTTCAGCCGGTGGAGGCGAGGGCGGCGAAAGATCTCAAGCAGGCTCCTCGACGTGAGCACCTCGGGGACTACGACCGTCAGGAAATCATCGGGGCCCAAACGCCCGCGCCGGTCACGCAGGTACTCACGCAGCGCCCGAAACTCCGATCCCCGCCCGGAGATGTTCTCGAGCGGGATGTCGGGTGCCAGAGATTGCCACGTCTCGACTCTCGATTCTTTGAAGCTGACCGCGCATCTGTCAGCGGCCCTGATGCTCCTCATGTAGCCGATCGCCCTCTGCGTCGCCGGACCCGTGTCCTCCACCAGGATCACGAAGTGGTGGTTGCCGAGGCGTCGAGCGTGAGGCCGTCGCTCGGGGTATGCAAGTTGTCGAGCGACATCGGCGTAATGGCGATGGATCGAAAGCATGAGGTAGACGAGAATCGGTAGCGCGGCTATGACGATCCAGGCACCGCCCGTGAACTTCGTCGAAACGATGACGAAGAACACGATCCCCGTCACAACTGCCCCGAACCCGCTGATCGCCGCCCCACGCTTCCAACCTGGCGGCCGGAGCTTGCGGGCTCGCAGAACCATCCCCGTCTGGGACAGAGTGAAGGATATGAACACTCCCACCAGATAAAGTTGGATGAGGCTGTTGAGGTTGGCGTCGAAGGCAACAACGAGCAGGATGGCGAGCGCCGTGAGGATGATGACACCGTTGGAGAAGACGAGGCGGTCGCCACGGTTGATGAACTGTCGCGGCATGAAGTTGTCTTGAGCGAGTATCGAGGACAGCCGCGGAAAGTCCTGGTAGGCGGTGTTGGCAGCAAGGAAGAGGATCCCGGCCGTCATGATCTGGACCACATAGAAGAAGAAGCCCCCGGAGAACACCGCATGGGCGATCTGGGCGACAACCGTCATGCTCGTACCGTGTGTATAGACGACGTTGGTCTGATCGGCGAGCCATGAGATCCCTAGGAACATGGAGATTGCAAGTGCGGCCATGACCGATAACGTCGTGGCGGCGTTGCGCGACTGCGGATAGCGGAACGCCTGGACTCCGTCGGCGATCGCCTCGACTCCCGTGAGGGCGGTCGTGCCCGCGGCGAACGCCTTGAGGATGAGGAACAACGAGAGAGTCGCCTCAGGATGCAGCTCGGCCCCCGCCGAGCTCGCTTGGGGACAGCCCCCCAGGCACTTGGCAAACCCGAAGATGAGCATCACATAGACCGACGCCACGAACCCGTAAGCGGGGATGGCGAACAAGGTCCCCGATTCCTTGACCCCTCTCAGGTTGGCCACCATGACGAGGAGGATGGCCACGATCGCGACCTCGACCTTGAAGGGCTCGACTCCGTCGGTCGCCGACACGATCGCATCGACACCTGCGGTGACCGAGACCGACACCGTCAGGACGTAGTCGGACAGCAGGGCGCAGGCAGCGGTCAACCCCGCGTGGACGCCGAGGTTCTCCCGCGATACCCGGTAGGCACCCCCTCCGGCGGGATAGGCGTGCACCGTCTGCCGGTAAGAAGTGACGACGATCGCCAGGAGGCACGCGACGCCGACCGCGATGGGAAGGACGAGCCCGAGCGAGGCGGCTCCGGCCAGTCCAAGCACCAGGAGGATCTCCTGAGTGGCGTAGGCGTTCGAGGACAGCGGATCGGATGAGAAGACCGGAAGGGCGAGGGTCTTGGGCAAAAGGGTGTCCTCGAGCTCGCCCGACGCCATGGTTCGCCCCAAAAGGACGCGCTTGAACAGCTGAACTCTGCTCACCGCATTCTCACGTCACCTCGGGGAAAGGAGCCGTCTCGAATGCGGGATTGCGCAGAACCAGCCCTCCGTCCGGCCCAACTGCGGCAGCGCCATCGAGCACCACAGCCCTGCCTGGAGCGATCGACTCTGGCCCGATCGGCCGGTCTATCGACCACTGCGCGACGACGCTCGCGGTTCCGTCGGTTACCCAGGCCTCCAAAACGCCGGTTTGAGGATCGAGACGGATTCGTTCAATTAGTCCCGCCACACGGCAGAGTTCATAAGGCTCGAGGTCAAGCAGGAAGGAGGTCGCGCCCCGCGAGACCGTCCATAGCTGCAGCTCGAAGAGCCAAGCTGCCTCGACACCGAGCCTTCCGACCGAAACCACCAGATGCTTCCTTTCCGGTATAGAGACCGTGCTTTCGAGTCTCGCCCCGGGGCCGTTAGGACGGCATTAGGAAGCCTGCCGAGCGCGTAAGGATTTTGTAAGGATTCAGCGGCACGGGCTCCATTGAACGCCCACGAAGAGCACACAATAGGGTGATGGAGAGGTTTGGAATCCGCTGGGGGACTCTGATTTCGTGGCGGCGTGGGATCGCCGCCGCAGTCCTGGCTCCTGCCGCCGTTACCCTCCTCGCGATCCCGCGGGATCATCCCCCCGCCGCGATCGTCGCACTGCTCTACGTCCTAGCAGTCGTGGTCGCGGCGCGACTCGGGGGGGCTATACCTGGCGCCGCGGCTTCTGTGCTTTCGTTCCTCTCGCTCAACTTCTTCTTTACCTCCCCACTTCACACCCTTGCCGTCGGCGCGCCGCGGCTCCTCGTGGCGCTGTTCGTGTTCCTCATCGTTGCGGGAGTGGTCGGACTGTTGCTGTCGTCGGCAGTGCTTGCGAAGTCCAAGGCGGAGCGCCGCGAATCAGAAGCGCGACTCGTCAATCGTCTCGCGACGGGGTTGCTGTCGGGTGAATTGACAGAGCACGTGCTGAGCGGCTTCGCGGAGGGCATAAGGGAGGTCTTCGCGTTCGACCGGTGTGAGATCGTCACTTCGTTTGCGTCCGCTCCTCTGGCCGCCGGCCCGCCAATCACGGGGTCACCGTTTGTCGTCCACGCCCGTGCCCACGGGCAACAGATCGGCCAGATAAGGGTCTGGACCAGGGACCGTCGTGGGCCCGGGCCGGACGAGCGGTCCACCATCCAGTCTCTCGCGACTCAACTGGCACTGGCGCTGGAAGGGGCGCGGCTTAGCGCCGAGGTCCGACGGGCTGAGCTCGAGGCACAGTCAAGCCAGCTGAAGGCGGCACTGTTCTCCGGAGTGACGCACGACGTCAAGACGCCGCTTGCCGCCATCATGGCTTCAGTCACGAGCCTGATCGACGGACGTGGCTTCTCTGACCAGGAACGCGGAGAGCATCTCGACACGATCAGGCACGAGGCGGAGCGTCTCCATCGAGTGGTGAACAACCTCCTCGATATCTCCCGACTCCGCGCCGGCGCCCTGACCCCTTCCAAAATGCCGAGTCCGGTGGATGAGTCTCATCGAAGGTGTGATCAATCGGCTGCGTCGGCTGCTCGACGGCAGGCCGATCGACCTGAGGATCGGCGACGACGTGCCCGAGGTACCCATGGACGTCGTACAGATCGACCAGGTGCTCACGAATCTCTTGGAGAATGCGGTCAAGTTCACGCCCGCGGGGAGCCCGATCTGCTTGTCGGTCGTAGGCACCAGGAAAGTCGTGCGTGTCAGGGTGTCGGATCGCGGTCCCGGCATCTGCAAAGAGGACCGCGGCCGGATCTTCCAGCCATTCGAACGTGGAGAACTGTCTGGAACAGGAGCCGGACTGGGCCTCACGATCTCGAACGCGATCGTCGTTGCTCACGGCGGCTCCATGTGGGCGTCGGCCAATCCGGCAGGCGGAGCGGCATTCACCTTCGAGCTGCCGTGTACGCCGGAGAAGCCCTCAAAGGAGGTGAGCGATGCCCGAACGAGTGCTCGTGGTTGACGATGATGCCCAGATGCTCAAGGCGGTCACCAACGCTCTGAAAGCGCGGGGATACGAGGTGGTGACGGCGGGCTCCGGGGAGATCGCTCTCTCCATCGCTGCGGAGGACGACCTCGACCTCGTGCTCCTGGATCTGGGCCTCCCTGGCATCGAGGGTCACGAGGTCATCCAGCGGCTGCGCTCGTGGTCCGAGCTGCCCGTCATCGTCATCTCCGTCCGGGAGGGCCAGGAGGAAAAAGTGGCGGCGCTCGACGCCGGTGCCGACGACTTCGTTACCAAGCCGTTTGGGATGAGGGAGCTGCTCGCGCGAATGCGCGCGGTCCGCCGCCGAGCCGTATCGGAGGACGACCTCGAACCAGTCCTCCGGTTCGAGGGGCTTGAGATCGATCTCTTGAAGAGGCTAGTGACGCTCGACGACAAGCGCCTCCACCTCACACCAACCGAGTACCGGCTGCTGGAGGCGATGGCGACGAATCCTGGCAAGCTCCTCACCCATGCGTGGCTCCTCCACAAGGTGTGGGGCCCCGGCTATGGCAGCGAATCGAACTATCTGCGTCTTTTCGTCAAGCAGCTTCGCCACAAGCTCGGCGACAAGCCTTCGGATCCGCGCTGGATCACTACCGAGCCGGGCCTGGGGTATCGCTGGCTCGTGGAAGCCCACACGGTTACGGGCTGAGCGGCCTGACGGATCTCCCGTGCCGGTTCGGCCGACCGCGATCGTCCTGATCTGCCAAGCGCGATCGTCCTGATCGGCCGAGCGCGTCGCGGT
The DNA here is from genome assembly GCA_030859735.1 of Actinomycetota bacterium. Taxonomy (GTDB): domain Bacteria; phylum Actinomycetota; class CADDZG01; order CADDZG01; family WHSQ01; genus JACDAL01. The sequence goes on along the minus strand of JALZJN010000180.1, from coordinate 2,180 downwards.
GAGTCGTGAGCATGACACCGTTCGGAGGGTTCGGCGGACGATCCGAGACCTCGACCCCCTAGGCGCCCCAGCGCGCCGAACCCAAGCATGGATCGAGGCGTCTAATCGACTAGGTGTAGGTTGCTGCTCGGAGTAGCTCGGGTTTGACCTTGAATAGACCAAGGCCAGCGTTGCAGCCACTACAGAGCAGCGCCCGAGCCCGCCTGGTGGCGTGTTGTGATCTGCTCAAAGTAGTCACCGTTCCACCAGTCCTCTTCCAGTTGCTCGCATCGCGCATGAACCGAGGAGATCAGGACAAGGCTCTACGCTTCTTGGGTGAGGGAATAGGATCAAGGGCTTTGACGGTAGCTCCATTCCAGCGAAACCGAACCCTTCTTGTCTTTCCTGATGGACAGCACGAGGCATCGCCCTTTCGGTAGAGCGGGCCATATCTCAACGCCACCGTCCTATTACGCTGCCACGCCACGCGTAGCCCTATGCCGCTTGGACGCCGGACGTCCGTCCGTTCAAAGCCTCGCTTTCGCACGAAGAAGAACGCCTTACGACCAACTGCGCAGCATCCGAACACCTTGCGGCCAACGAGCAATCGAAGCTTATTGGAGCGCTTGTACTGTTGCTTGTTGACAGGATTGTAGTTATGGCGCTTTACGACTCGCACCGCACTCTGTCTGGATGCGCCTGCAAAGCTGGCAAGCCCTAGAGTGCCGAGTACAAGCGTGGCGATCAGCGCCAGGTGAACAATTCTTCGAACCTTCAAGCCATTCTCCTCTTTCGATGCATGCTTGGATCAATGTGGAGGGATACATATGTCTTGCTAACCATAACCGGTCCGACACTCGGCGCCTCATAGTCAATCGTCTTAGGATTTCTACTATCTCACTTGATTGAGTCACTTCGACTTTGTTCGCAGAATCGGGCTTTGTTCGCTCTTACTCCCCGGCAGCAAAGCTACGGTCTAGAGCCTCTGCTATCCGGCTGGATTCCTGTGGGAGCAAGTGCCCGTATCTATCGAGTGTGGTGGTGATGGATTTGTGCCCTAGGTGTTCTTGTATCGCCTTTGGATGCGCCCCTTGCTCGATCAGCAAGCTGGCGCAGGTATGCCTCAGATCGTGGATGCGGATACTGGTCGGGACCCCTGCGGCCTGCAATGCCGGTTGCCACACTCTCTGCCGCCAGTTGGGAGACCGGAGCAGATCGCCACTACGAGTCGAGAATACAAACGCATCGGGGTCGAGCGGGACGTAGGTTCTCAGGTACTCCACTAAGAGTGTTTTTAGAAATGTGGGCATTGCCACGCTCCGATGCTGATACGTCTTGGGCTCTCCAAAGACCAGCTTGCCGTTTACCTCCACAACGGCCTGTGCGACCTCGATGCGCCTGTGAAGCAGATTCACACGCCGCCTGCGCAAGGCCACGGCCTCCGACCATCTCAGGCCGCCTAGAGCCAATACGTAGATGAGGCTACGATCCCGCTCGGGCACAGCATCGGCCACAGCTCGAACCTGCTCGGCACTAAGAAACTTCATCTCTCGACTGTGGGGGCGGGGTAGCTCGATGCCGACACACGGGGTTCGAGCGATGTAGCCGGAGCCGACTGCCGCCTCGATACAGGGCTTGAGCACAAAGTAGGCGTTTCGAATTCTCGATGCACTCAAGCCGGAAGCCTCTAAGCTGGTGACGAATTCCTGCACGTCTATCGGCCTGATGCGCCCAAGCTGCTTTGAGCCGAAGGCGGGCAAGATGTGGCGATCCAGGAGTCGTCTCCGGGTGTCCTGGGTGGTGGCCTTCTTAGCGGGCTTAGCTTCGTTCCATCGCTCGGCCCACTCCGAAAACTGAACCTTGCCGAGGCGGGGATCGACGTAGCGGCCCGTGTCCTTATCGACCTCGACGGTGCGGGCAAATCGCTGCGCCTCGGGCTTGGTGGGAAAGGTCTTCTGTCTCATTCGACCCTCGGGGTCGCGGTATCTGATCTCCCATGACCACTGTGCCTGCCCTCCCTTGGGGTGGCGGTGAATCTTGCGAATCGAGGCCATATCCAGTCCCTTCGGCTCGGCTGTGAAGTCTCACCACCCGTGTCCCAGATTGGCTCCGGTAGCTATGCGACACCATCACGGTCCTTCCGGGGCTTGCCTCGAGGCTGAGCGAGGGCGCCGAACTCCTTGGTGCGGTCATGACGAGCA
>JALZJN010000161.1 GCA_030859735.1 Actinomycetota bacterium | reverse complement strand
GCACCGTACCCGGCGGCCTCATTCATTCCCATCGCCAACCCGCGGTTGCGCGGTCCGACGAGGTCGATCTTCATGTTGACTGCCATTGACCAGGTGAGCCCCTGGTTGATTCCGAGCAGCACGTTGGCGCCCACGATCCACGACCAGCTGGGAGCGTAAGCAAGGATGAAGGGTACAGGCAGGCCCACGATCCAGCCCCCCACGAGTACCGCCTTGCGCGTGAAGCGGTCGGCGAGCACACCGGATGCCAGGTTGGCGAACGCCTTGACGATTCCGAAGGCGATGATGAACGAGAACACAACCACCTCGGACTCGAGGCGGAACTCGTTGGTACCGACCAGCGGGACGACGGTTCGCTCCAGACCCACGAGCCCGCCCACAAACGTATTGACGACCACCAGTAGGCTGAACTGTCTCCAGTTCTCACTCAGGCCGAGCTTGATCTCCGCTCCTTGAACGGCCTGCGCTGCTCTGGTCACGAGTTGCGCTCGGAGTCGGCCCTCGTGCCGGCAGCACTGCTTTGCGATTTCCCTTCGCCGGTCTCGAGCGAGCCTCCGGACACTCTGCTCCAGTCCTCGGGCCCTCCGTCCAGAACCGATAGATTCCGGTGGCCGCCACGCTCGAGCAGGGCTGCCGCTGTCATTGACCGCTCACCGTGACCGCACATGAGCGTCACCGGCGACGAGAGCTTGCCTTCTGCCCAGTTCGAAACCGAACCCAGTTCGATATTTATCGCTCTAGGGATGTGACCTCCGGCGAATTCGCTCGCTTGACGAACATCGACGAGCTCGCCCGAAGTTGAGGCGAGCTCGTCTGGCTTCACCAGGCTGATGCGGCTCTCGGGAAGCAGCAGATCTCGCCACGGGGCCATGCCGCCCTCGAGTTCGCCTGCGATCCTTTCGTAACCGACCTTGAGACACTGCCACACGAGGTCGGCGCGGTCCTGATTGTCGTTGAGCACGAATACGAGCGGAAGAGGTTCGGGCACCAACCACCCCAACCAGGTGGCAAACACGGGTCGTAGCGTGTTGGAAAGGGCGCCCGGGATGTGACCGGCAGCAAAATCGGATATCGGCCGGACATCTATCAGCTGTGCCCCTTCGCCTGTGAGGCGTTGCACCTCGGCCACCGGCAGCCCCTTCAGGGGCGGGGCAGTGGATCCGTAGACGCGCGGACCCCGCCGATTCACTTCCCGCAACCTCAGAAAGTATGAGGGATATGTGCCGTAGCCGGATAGCAGTGCCTTGACGAACGAGTCTTCGTCGGCAGCAGAGAACAATGGGTTCACCGACTTTTCCCGTCCGATGGTCGTGCTCTTCTCGTTCTGCACGCCGGGAGCGGCCGCGCAGAAGGTAGCCCCGGTCCCGTGCGTGGGATATATGGGCAGGTCGTCCGGAAGGACGAACAGACGCTCATGCACAGAGCGATAAAGGGCGCGCGCCAGCGGCTCTGTTTCGTCGGGGGCAATGAGATCGGTGCGAGCGGCCGAGCCCGGCAGCAAGGAGCCTCCGCTGAACAGTGCCAAGGGGGCAGGCCCGTCGGAGAGCAGATAGGAGATGTGCTCCGGGGTATGACCGGGCGTGGCGACCGCCCGAAGCGTAAGGCCACCAAGATCGACCTCATCGCCGTCCCCCATGCCGCGATGGCCGAATTCGAGATCACCTGCAGCGGATGCAATAACAATGGCGCCGTTGGACGCCAGCTCCAGGCTCCCGGTCACGAAGTCCGCGTGGAGATGCGTCTCCGCACAGTGGGTGATATCCAGACCCCGGGCCTCCGCAGCGGCAACATAGATACCGGCATCTCTCCGTGGGTCGACGACCAGCGCGCGGCCGTCGTCGAGGTCCACCAGATAGGAGGAATTCCCCAAGCCCTCATCCGATATGGAGATGACTGTCAGCACTTCGGAGCCTCCCATCGCAGCCTGGATTGGCGTTTCCCACAGCTCGTATTTCTGCCCCGGGCAGTCTAGGCCGACTTCAGGTTGTTCCGTTTGTCCTGCGTTTCCGCTTGAATCCAAACTTTGCAAGAGAGATAATGTCCGCTAGAGGAGAAAAGGATGGCAGGGTTGACGATCGGGGAGTTGCTCGAGGAGGCGCGAAGCCACCTGGTCCGCCTGCGCCCACTTGAGGCTCAGGCCGCCCATTCGGAAGGGGCTGTGCTCGTCGACACGCGTTCGGAGGATCAGCGCATCAAGGGGGGCACGATCCCTGAATCGATCCATATCCCACTCAGCGTGCTCGAATGGCGGGTGGATCCTGCTTCCGGGTATCAGCACGCGGCGATAGAGAGCTTCGAGGACCTCATCGTGCTCATCTGCGAAGAGGGATACTCTTCGAGCCTTGCCGCCCGACGCCTGCAGCAGCTCGGCTTCCTGCGTGCCACGGACATGGTCGGCGGCTTTTGCGCGTGGCGGTCGGCGGGTTTACCGGTCGACGAACTCAGCGACTGATCCGGAGGGCCATAGTGAGCCCCGGATCCCCGACCCTCGGGACCACCTTGTGGCCGCGCTGAAAGGACGCGACAAGGGAATCGTTTTCAATCCACTAAGTTACGGGCGCATGGTATGCGTTGGTGCAGATCACAGCCTATGGCGGCTGGGAGTACGTGACGATCCGCGTCTCGCAGAGGGAGGCTGAATCTGATTGGGCGAAGCGAAACGTCGTATGCCCGTCAGATCCAACCGAGGAAGTCGGAGTATCACCGGCCCTCATAGTCTGTACTGCCAGGATAAACCGGCGACCCTGTCGACGAACGAGCGGGAATCGACGGCCGGCGTGAGGACTGCTTCGCAATGCCGAGAGTCGCAGGAATCGCTTGATGGAACCTGAGAAGCGCGATACCGCACACCGTGCTTCTCTCTCCACATCCCACCACCCGACGCTTCGAAAAGATTTAAAGAAATCTGAGAAATCTTCTTACGAAGACCGGGTTCGAGCGTGAGAGTCTCACAGCCCCCTGTCACAGTGAGAGCTATGGAGTTCATTGCGATGGACGAAGCGATCAGGCAGATCGAGAAGTCCAACATCGATCTCGAGCCCGAGGTATGGGACGCGAATGCGGTGCGGGAACTACTGTCGCGCTACGCCAAGGCCAAGAAGCTGGTGTCCTACGGCGAGACCATGCTGGCCGCCAAGCTCGACGATCCGGAGCTGGTGGCGCGCACCACCGGAGTGTCTGTGGGAAAGGCCAAGGCTGCGGTAGAGACCGGGAACACTTTGAAGGGGGCCGACGAGGTCAGAGAGGCGTTCAAGTCGGGCGAGATCTCTGTGGACCAGGCCTCAGAGATCTCAAAGGCGGAGCAGGCCTCCCCCGGCTCCTCGACAGAGCTCTTAAAGGGCGGCCCAGGAGGAGTCCTTCCAGGCGCTCAGGGAGAAATCTCGAAAGGTGGTCCTGGAAGCCGAGCAGCACCGGGGGCTGGCTGAGCGCCAGCACGAGGCCAGAAGGGCTCGCAGCTACAGGGACGAGCTCGGCATGATCTCCATCAACCTCCTGTTGGAACCTCATGTCGGAGTTCCCCTCGTCAACCGGGCCGAGGCAGAGGCCGGGCGCCAGTTCCGCTCGGCCAAGAGGGACGGACGGCAGGAGCCCTTCGAGCGCCGTCTCGCAGACGCCTACGCCTGCCTGCTCTCTACAGGAAGCACGAGCCCGGCTCGCAAGCCCGAGCTGGTGGTGCTGGTCTCACACGAGATCGCAAGGCGGGGCTGGAAGGACGTGAGAGAGGGCGACGGAGCGGAAGCGACTGGGGCCGAAGTGTGCAAGATTCCAGGGGTCGGCCCCATCTCCCCTCAGAGGGCCAGAGAGATCGCCTCCGACGCCTTTCTCAGCGGGCTCTTCTACGACGGCACCGATCTGCGTCACCTGCGCCGCTGGACCCGCAACACTCCGGTGGAGGTCCTCTTGGCACTGGAGCTGGGCGAGCCTCCCGAGTTCGACGGGGTCAAGTGACCTCCTATGTTTGTCAAGCAGCGATTTTGTCGTGCTCCGGAGCGGCGACGAGACAGCGGTAGACGATGTT
>JALZJN010000153.1 GCA_030859735.1 Actinomycetota bacterium | reverse complement strand
AACGCGCGTTACGCGCCTCTGAGTACCGATTCGGTATCGAAACGCGCGCTACGCGCTTTCGGCTACCCCGCTCTCCGCAGAAGAAGCGGGCTCAGTGACTCACCTCGACTACCAACTTGCCGAAGTGCTCCTGCCGCTCGAGCTCCAAGAGGGCCGCGGCCCCCTCTTCGAACGGATAGGTGGCATGGATCAGGGGCCGAAGCCCGCTTCCGGACACCAGCCGGAGCATGTCCGCGACATCGGCGTCGGACCCCATCGTCGAGCCAACGATCGAGAGCTGGTTCCAGAACAGCCGGTTGACGTTGATCTCGGCTTTGGGTCCCGCCGTGGCACCGGCCACCACCACCCGGCCGCCCTTGCGCAACGCACCGAGCGCCTGATCGATCGAGGGTCCGCCGGCGGAGTCCACCACCAGGTCCACACCGCGCTTGCCCGTCTTCTGCCGGATCGCCTTGCCGACATCCTCCTCGGAATAGTTCACTCCGGCGCTTGCTCCCAGCTCGAGCGCTTTGTCCAGCTTTTCCTGGGACGAGGAGGTCACGAACACCCTGCCGGCCGAAGGCAGGGCGAGCTGGAACAAGGACTGGGCCAGCCCACCACCGATGCCGGTAATCAGCAGCCACTCGCCGGGCCGCATCCGCCCCCGTGTGAACAACATCCGGTAAGCGGTGATGAACGTGACGCCGAGGGCGGCCGCTTCGGCGAAGGAGAGATCTTCGGGGAAGGGGTAGACGTTGGTTTGGGGGACGACAACCTTCTCCGCAAGGGTGCCGGGCAGATGCTCGCCGAGCATCCGAAACCGCGGGCACTCGGACTGCTCGCCTGCGCGGCACAGCTCGCACTGCCGGCACGAGTGCGCGGGGTTGATCAGCACCCGGGAGCCGGCCTTGAGCCCCTTGACCCCTTCTCCCACGGACTCGATCTTCCCGGCCCCGTCCGCGCCGAGAGGATGCGGCCAGTGGTGCTCGATGCCGAGGACTCCGGAGAGCGTCCACAGGTCGAGGTGATTGAGGGCTGCGGCCTTGACCCTCACCACGACCTCGCCGGGCCCGGCCTCGGGGTCGGCCATTTCCTGAAGTGAGACGTTCTCGTGTCCGTAGCCGGTGAGCGCAATGGCTTTCATGGCTGCCTCCAGGTCGTGTCGGTAGTGGTTGTCACAGCTCTGTCATACCCTGCCGACAGGGCCGCACCCCGGGGCCGTGGAGGTGACTGCTGATGTCTCCCCGCAAGCCCGCTACCAAGGCTGCTGCACGAAGACGTCCCCGCTGCAGCCGATGTGAGCGATCGATCTACGTGCCTCCCGAGTGGAGCTTGGGGGCAGCGGTCAGGCGCCATTACTGGGCCAAGCATCGCGAGGTCATGATGCGGCCGCGACGGAGCTCGTCTTGAGCGCGGCCCCGTGCCCGGCCGAGCCCTGCACCGAGCTGGGAGATCTCGTCCTGGTCCTGCTGGCCGGGACGCTCCAGGGGCTCTCGGACCGGCTCCAGAGCGACGGCTACGACGACGCGGCCGAGGTGGTGAGCGACCTGGTCGAGGTCGTAGACGACTATCTCGACCGCGTGCGTATCCGTGCTTCGAGGTGATCGTGCGCCCGGCCGCGTAGGATTTGGACGATGGTTGGTTCACGAGACGACGAGCGGGCTCGCCCCAGCACGGGTAGTACCGAGGTCCTCGACCGCCTGCGTCGGGAACATCGCATCCGGGCCCCCGGCCGCGGGCACCCCCTCCAGGGCTGGAGACAAGCGGCGGAGTCGGCGGCCCTCGCTTTCCTCGCCCTGTTGTGCGTGGGCGTCTTCCTCTTGCTTGCGCTCAGGCTGCAGTTCGAGCAGCTCGGTGAGGGGTTCAACCCTCTGGCCGTCGTCGCGGCCGGAGGGCTTCTGGGTCTGGTATCGCTGGGCGCACCACTTCATCTGGGGGAGGTGGAGGTGGTGGTGATTCCAATGGGCGCCCTCTGCCTGCTCGGGGTGGCGCTGGTATGGAGCAGCTCGACGAGGGTTGCCGCGGCCCGCAAGGCCGGGGGCCAACGGTTTGGCCCCCTCACCCATGGTGCTCTTACCGGAGTGATCTTCGGGCTCCTTTGCCTGCTGGCGGCTTTGGCCTTCCGCTTTAGAGGAGGATCAGACCCGGTCTCCGTCGGGGCGCTCCAGGCACTGTTGTGGGGAACGCTGTGGGGATCGCTCTTCGGGCTCCTCGGAGCACTCAGGTCCGAGGTCTCGGCAGCGGTGCAGCTAGCTGCTTGGGGGCGGGCGTTCGAAACTAGGTCCCGCCTGGCCTACGAGGGGCTTTGCTCCGCATCGGTGATGCTTCTCTCTGGGGCAGTGCTGTCCTGCGCCGCCCTCCTGTTGTGGGCGATAGTCGCCCTGGTGCGGAACTCCGTGCCGATCGATCTATCGTGGCGGTCGGCCACCGCCGCGCTCATCTACTTGATCGCATTTCTTCCCAATGTCGTGCTCATCTGCTTGGCGCTCTCCCTGGGTGCTCCGGTGGAGGTGGGGGGGCGCATATCTGTAGCCGGAAATGACTTTGGCCGGATCACCGAGTACTCCCTGCTCGACTGGGGCGGCGCGGACACGCCCGGGGCCGCGTTCGTGTTCCTTCTCGTCCCGCTGATGGCCTGCTTGCTGGGCGGCGGCGCCGCCTATCGGCAGGCGGCCGACAAGACGGCTGCCTTGGAGGTGGTGGGGGTCGCGGCGCTTTGTTTCGGCGCTCTGGTCTTGATCTTGGTCGCCTTGGCAGAGGCTCGCTTGGGCGCGGGGTTGTTCGGCCGGCGCGGGGTTGCACGCGTGGCCGCCGACCCGCTTAGCGCGGGGGTGCTGGCGTGTGGATGGGGGGCCGCCATCGGCTGGGCGGGCTGGAAGCTGCAGCAATGGCGCTCGAGACCCTGACCCCAGCACCTTTGGATCTCTGCCCACACCGCGTGTCGGTACAGCGCCAATGTTGCAAGAAGTTAGGTTCGATAAGCGATGAGCTCTTCGATCCTTCATCACCGGGTGGTGGGACCGCTCGCCTGCAATTGCTACGTGGTCGGAGACCCTTCCGCCCGGAAAGCGATCGTCATTGATCCGGGCGGCGATGCTTCAGAGCTGATAGCAGTTCTGACCGCCGAGAGCCTCGAGGTAACGGCGATCGTTGCCACTCACGCCCACTTCGACCATCTCCTAGCGGCGGTGGAGCTGCGGGCTGCGACCGGTGCTCCCTTCTACCTGCATCGCTCGGACGAGGCCCTGCTGTCGTGGATGCAGGAGTCCGGCCGGTTGTTCCTCGGAGCAGACCTTCCGCCTCCTCCAGAGGTCGATTCCTGGACCACGGAGGGCGACCTGCTCGTGGCCGGTACGGCCGAGCTCGAGGTCATCCACACCCCGGGACACTCCCCAGGCTCGATCTCGCTGGTGTCGGAGGGCGCATTGTTCTCGGGAGACACCCTGTTCGCCGGCTCGGTGGGCCGCACCGATCTTCCCGGAGGGGACACCGCCGCGCTGGTGCAGGCGGTACGAGTAAAGCTCTTCGAGCTACCCCTTCAGACGCCCGTCTATCCCGGCCATGGCCCGGCGACATCTCTCGAGGTGGAACGTCGTTCAAATCCGTTCGTGGGGGACTCTGCCCGCTGAAGCCCGGGCCGAGTAGTTGTTCTAGAGGTAGGGAGAGACCGTCGCCATGGGCACGCCCGGGTAGCGTTCGATTTCCCGCTCCAGCGTCACCCTGAACTTATCTTCGCGTGAGGTGGACTTGCGAGCCACCTCTCTGAATCCCAGCCTCTGGAGCCTGCGCAGCTCCCCGGCGTAGGCCTTTCGCAGGCCCGCGCCCGGAGCCCTGAGATAGAGATCGAGCGTAATCTGCTGTGTAACCTTCTTTTGTCTGCCATCGGCCATCCCGCGAGGATACCCGACCTGCGTAGGTGCGATTGCTCAGACCCAGCTCTTGGCCTTGAAGTAGAAGTAGAGCCCGGTGCTCGTGAGAATCATTAGCGAGACTGCGAAGTAGAAGCCGAACAGCCCTCCGTCTGGAGGCACCAGCGCGAAGTTCATCCCGTAGACACTGGCGATGAAGGTCGGCACCGCGATGATCGCCGCCCACGCCGTCAGTCTCTTGGTGGTGTCGTTGAGCCGAGAGGCCTGCTCCGAGCGCATGAGATCCAACACCGCGTCGGTGAGGTCGTCGACATTTCTGACCTGATCCCCAATCCGGAGGATGTGATCGTGCACATCGGTAAACACCGGCCGCGTTTCGCCGGGGAAATGCTCGCGGCCGGGGCCATCCAAGACCCAGTTGAGAACCCGATCGGTCGGCAGGGCATAGCGGCGCAACCGGGAGAGCTGCTGTTTCAGGGTGTAGAGCTCCCGCTGCACGCCTCGCTGGAGGCCGGGCTTGGAGTGTCTTCCTCCATGAGCTTGGCGTCGTCCTCGGTCACCGTGGAGAGGTCGGCCTCCGCCCAGACGACGTTGCCGTCCTCCGCGCGAAGATCGGAGATCTCGTCGAGATCCTCAACACTCTTCCATCCCGATGCATCCGAGTGGCACACGGCCAGCAGCATGCTTAGACAATAGGGCCAACCGGCGGGCCTCTGCGGCCGATTACTCTGGTGGACGATCAACCCAAGCAAACCTCCCAGCAGCCGATCGCAAACCGATAAGGAGCCGCCGCCGTGTCGAAGGTCATGGACGACAAAGCCCAAGAGATTCAGCAGGAGGAGGTTGCCCGCTACGGAGAGAGGACATCTCGGTCGAGAAGCCTCTATGAGCGCGCCGAACGCTCGATGCCGTTCGGCGTGACGTCCTCTTTCCAGGCCGGAGACCCCTATCCGATCTATCTCACTTCGGGCAAGGGGAGCAACGTCACAGACGTCGACGACAACACATACATCGATTACCACAACGGGTTCGGCTCGATGGTGGTGGGCCATGCCCACCCCGTGGTGACCGAGGCGATCCACAAGGCGGCCACTCTGGGCACCCATTTCGCGACCACCACCGAACCCGCCATCGCCCTGGCAGAAGAGATCAAGCGTCGCTTCGGACTCGACAAGATTCGCTACACGAACTCTGGGACCGAGGCGACGATGGATGCGATCCGCGTTGCGCGCGCCGCCACCGGCAGGGACGTGCTGCTGAAGATCGAGGGTTCTTACCACGGTCATCACGACGCAGTCATGTATTCGGTGGTTCCGACGATGGACTCGAGTGGGCCAACCGAGCGTCCGTGGACCGTGCCGTTCTCACGGGGCATCCCTCCCGAGACCGCGCACTCCACCATGGTGGTGCCGTTCAACGATCCCGACGCGCTCCAAGCGATCTTTGAAGAGCACGGATCTCGCATCGGGGTTTTGATCATGGAGCCGGTGATGATGAACATCGGCGTCGTCGTGCCGCTGCCCGGGTATCTCGAGCGAGTGCGCGAGCTGTGCACCCAGCACGGCGTCGTGATGATCTTCGACGAAGTCAAGACCGGTGTATCGATCGCCGCGGGAGGGGCGACCGAGTACTTCGGAGTTCAGCCCGACATGGTCTGTCTTGCCAAGGCCATAGGGGGTGGTACGCCGCTGGGCGCGTTCGGCGGCCGAGCCGAGCTCATGGACGAGATCACGAAGGGTGTGGCCGCACTGGGTACCTTCAACGGCAACCCCCTCTGTGTGGCCGCGGGGCTGGCGACCCTCACCAAGGTGTTGAACGAGGACGCTTACGCACACCTGAGATCACTGGGCACCCGGCTCGCCCAGGGCTGTCAAAAGGTGCTGGACGACCACGGGATTCCGGCGGT
>JALZJN010000120.1 GCA_030859735.1 Actinomycetota bacterium | reverse complement strand
TTTCCCTGCCGGTGCTCCGGGCTCGAGCTCGACGCCGAGGTGGACTTTCTCGACGCCTGTCCTGAGACCCTGCGGGAGTGGACTCTGGTTGGCTGCGACCGGTCGGCGCAGATTCACGAGTTCTTCTACGGGCAGAAGCCGGCCGGCCGCGTCGAGATGTGTCCCAAGGTGGTCGACACCGAGATGGATACGCCGACGCTCACCAAGTGTTGTCTGTTGGAGCGAGGAATCGAGTCGTCGGGATCCCGGCTCGTTGTGCCCTGGGGGGCGAGCCTGGAGGAAGTGAGAAAAGCACTACACGAGCTGGTCGCGCCGAAACCTGCTCCCGTAGCCTAGTGCTGTTCTCCTCGATCGTTTACGGCCATCTCTGGTCGACTCCCGAGGTCGCCGAGCTGTTCTCGGACCGAGGTCGCACTCAGAGCTGGCTTGAGATCCTGGTACAGCTCGCCGAGGCCCAAGCGGAGCTGGGTCTGATCCCACCCGGTGCCGCCAGAGCGATCTCCGAGCAGGCTCAGGTGGACGTCATCGACCTCGACGAGGTGGGCTGGCGCACGCGCGCGACGGGACACTCCACTCTGGGGTTGATCCAGTGCCTCAAGCAGGCCCTTCCGGAGGATGCCAAGGAGTGGGTCTATTACGGCGCCACGGTCCAGGATCTCTCGGACACCTGGACCGGGCTCGTCATGAAGCGGGTCGGGGCGCTCGTCTACCGGGAGCTTCGTGCCGTCGAGGGCACCCTTCTCGATCTCGCCGCCACGCACCGCGACACCACGATGGTTGGGCGCACGCACGGCCAGCCCGGGCTGCCCATCACGTTCGGGTTCAAGGCCGCCGTGTGGGCGTCAGAGGTCCGCCGTCACATCGAGCGTTTCAAGGAGTCCAAGTCCCGACTGCAGGTCGGCCAGCTCGCAGGCGCGCTCGGGACCTGCTCCTTCTGGGGCCCCTCTGCGCTCGAGCTCCAGAGGCTCTTCTGTGAGCGTGTGGGGCTTGCGGCTCCCGACATGACCTGGCTCACCGCCCGGGACCGGATCGCAGAGTTCAGCACACTGATGGCGATGAGCACCGCCACCATCGCCAAGATAGGCAACGAGATCTACAACCTTCAGCGCCCCGAGATCGGCGAGGTCAGGGAGTCGTTTCGATCGGGCGTGGTGGGCAGCATCACCATGCCCCACAAGCGCAATCCGGAGCTCTCGGAGCACCTCGGAACTCTGGCTCGAGTCGTCCGCAGTGGGGCCGGTCTCGCGCTCGAGGGCTTGATCCATGAGCACGAGCGCGACGGGGCGGCGTGGAAACCGGAGTGGGTCTTTCTGCCCGAGCTGTGCATGGCCGCGTCGGCTTGTCTGTCCTTCGGCCGTGAGTTGGTCGAGGGTCTGGAGATAGACGGTGAGCGCATGGCCTCCAATCTCACAGAGCAGGAGGGCTACGTGATGTCGGAGCCCGTGATGCAAGCGCTCACGCCCAAGCTGGGAAAGCACACCGCCCACGAGGTGGTCTACGGAGCGGCGATGGCGGGGGTCGAGGGTCGCAAGAGCTTTCGTGACGCTCTCCAGGAAGACCGGCGCATCTCCGCCGAGCTCGATGCCGAGGAGCTCGACCGCCTACTCGATCCCGGCGGCGCCCTGGGACGCACAGGGGAACTGATTGATCGCGTTATCGGCGCCGGCCGCGCCGCTCGCTCCGGCGAGCCTGAGGGGCTGTGATGAGACTCGCCGGGCTTGCCCGCTTCGAACTCGGGGTGTGGCCCACGCCCCTGCAAGAGGCTCCGCATCTCTCCGAGGCCCTGGAAACGCCCGTCTGGATCAAACGGGACGATCTCACCGGGGTCGGGCTCGGCGGCAACAAGGTGCGAAAGCTCGAGTACCTGATCGCCGACGCGCTCGACCAAGCCGCCGACACGCTGGTGACCGGAGGCGGCCCCCAGTCGAACCACGCCGTCCTGACCGCGCTCGCCGGGGCCAGGACGGGGTTCTCCACCCACCTCGTCTTCTACGGAAAGGAGCCCTCCGAGGAGTCGCGCGGGAACGCGGTCCTGGCCGATCTGGCCGGCGTCCAGATCACGTGGACCGGCGACTCCGACCGCTCTTCGGTCGATCGGGGGATCGAGAAAATAGCGTCCGAGCTTCGTGACAAAGGTCAGCGCCCCTACACGATCCCCCGCGGAGGCGCCACGGCGCTCGGGTGCGTGGGTTACGTGCGGGCGAGCCTCGAGCTCGCGCAGCAGCTGCTGGACCACGAGCTGTCCCCCTCTCACGTCGTGGTCGCCACGGGGTCGTGCGGAACCCAGGCGGGCCTGGCGCTCGGCGCGCATTGGCTGCAGGCCTCCTATCGGGTGATCGGTCTGACCGTGAGCCGCCCCCGCTCCGAATGTCTGGAGCGCATCAGCCGGCTCGGGGCCTCCTGCGCCGAGCTCTTGAAGCTGGAGGTGGGCGATCTCGACCTCGAGGTCTCGGACGACTACATCGGCCCCGGCTACGGCCAGCCGACTCCCGAGGGCCGCGCTGCGATGGAGCTGGTCGCCCGCACCGAGGGCCTGGTTCTCGA
>JALZJN010000117.1 GCA_030859735.1 Actinomycetota bacterium | reverse complement strand
GGACGCACCACGCACCGAACACCGTCTTATGGGGGGCGGTCTGGTTGAAATCCACAAACACGCGCTCGCCGCGGTCCTCCTTCCACCACTGTGCCGTGAGGATGTCCGGGCGACGTCTCTCTAGTTCGGCTCGCTGGCGCGACCTAGGCCCACTAGATGAGGAAACCTTTGATGTGGATGGATCCTTTCGCGATATCTACGTGCTCGGGACGAACATTGCTGACTGGCAGACCTGCATGGATCACTTGCGTTCGCGCTACTGGACCCGGTTCATGCAGGACGGTATCCAAACGAAGTTTCCTGATGACGTCAGGGAGATCTTTCGCGATCGACAACACGCCATGACACTGAATGTGAACGTCGGCGGCCTGTGGATCAACAGCCACTTCTTCGACGAGAGCGAGATCGAATTCGACCTCGATCCCCATGAGGTGCGGACTCTTGAAGACGCCGACAAGGTCCGTAGCTTCATGATGGAGCTACGGACATTGCTCGCCAGGGAAGTCGTACTCACGCCGGAGAACACCCGAGAGAGTCCTATCTACAAGTATCGACCCGGCATGGTTGGTCCGGAATACATACCGCCAGAGTCCACGTGAGTCGCTTGAACGCCCCCCTAACCTTTCAGAAACCGCGTAGAAGTCTTGCGACGCCGCTGTCAAGGCCGAAGTCTGAGATGCAGATGCGGAGCGAAGCGCAGTAGCCTTGTCAGGGACCTCGGAGGGGCTGGCTACGTGCGGGCAGGTCGTGGGATTGCCAGAGGAGCGAACCGTGGGAAGTCCAGGCAGCCGGGCCATGGTTGAAGTGCACATGACCGAAGGAGTCAGAGCCGGGTGGCTGCACGTATCGCGCGCGATGTCTCTCACGGTTGTCGCCGTGTTGATCGCTCTTTTGGGTGGGTGCACTCCCTCCGCCAGGGATGTGGATCCTGTACCCGCGGTCGCGTCGGGGCCAAGGCTGTTCGTTTCCGAGAAGAGGGTGAGCGCCGGGGACATTGTCGAGCTCCGTATCCAGTCTCCGCAAAAATACACGTGGGGACCCTGGACTTCTCTCAAAGAGAGGCGCGGCGGGAAATGGAAGACGGTGTACTTCTGGCCACCGTGGGCTGGTGAGGAAGCGAGGATTAGTGAGCCGTTTTCGCCCGGCAAGCTGAACGCCGATTACCCGATTGCCTTTGTATGGGATGCCTCGTTCAAGCTCAGGATTCCTGACTTGGCTCCTGGCGTATACCGAATCACCAAGCGTTTTACGAGTGGACCCAAAGGCCGCGAGGACTCAACTCCAGAGGTCGAGATCGAAGTCGTTCCGTAGGCAACCCGCAGCGTCCCGCGAGTGCCTGCGTTTGCGACCGTCAGGAGTGGCCGAGCATGATCAGGGCCAGGAAATCGGCTTTGAGTTGACTTTGAGTTCGAAGGCATTTCGGGCGCCTCGAACCGGTGCTCGTCGGGATGAAAGCCGTCCTGACCAGGGGAAAACGCTCAGTGGGCCCAGATGGATTTGAACCATCGACCTCACCCTTATCAGGGGTGCACTCTAACCGAGCTGAGCTATGGGCCCCGGGCTGCCGTCGCATTTCTGACGGCAGGAAGAGGCATCCTACCGTCGGGAGACCCTGATTGGCACAGGGCGTGAAGCGGCCCCCGCCAGAGAGCGGGGGCCGATTTTTCGTAAGGGTGACTCAGGCTCAGAGGCCCAGCCCGGAGACGATCGCGTCCTTCGGCCGTGCTCCCACGACCTGCGATTTGATGTCGCCGTCCTGGAACAGGGCGATCGTTGGGATGCTCATGACGCCGTATTTGGCGGCAATCGTGGGGGACTCGTCGATGTTCAGCTTGACGATCTTGATCTTGCCCTCGTACTCGACCTGGATCTTCTCGAGCTCGGGGTGGACCAGCCGGCAGGGGCCGCACCACTCGGCCCAGAAATCGACGATGACCGGCGTGTCAGCCGCCAATACCATCTCGTTGAAATCGGTCTCGCCAACCGCCTGCATGTCTGCCACGGAGATGCCTCCTGTCGATTTTCTGTAATCGCTAGCGCGTGTGTTAGTCCGCTCAATGTGAACAACGGCCCCGCTGCACCCTATATTCCACCCCCGAGCCCGGCTGAATCCTCCCGACTCCGGCCATTCTTCCCGCCGGACCCCGGCGCGTCCAACGACCGGGGGAGTTTGCCCATCACCTGCCGCGCTGCATCGTTGACAGACTGACTTTCGAAACTCACTCAGCGCGTTCAGAACAGGATCAGGAAGCCTGTCTGAAGTTCTTGTGAACTCGCCTTCACGAAGCAAGCGGCAATGGTTCCGGACTGGGCCGTGCTGACGACCTCGGGGTGAGGTCCACACGCTACGGTTTCGCCCCGTCGTGGGCGGCCTCAGGAAATCCATAGCTCAAACTGAGCAAGCAGCCCCCGCGAGCGGCATTATGGAACCCGGAGGTGATGCTCGTGGAGCGCAGGCTGCAGGAGAAGAAACGCGTCGCTCTCGTGGCGCACGACCACAAGAAGGGAGAACTGCTCGACTGGGCCCGGTTCAACCGGGGCTTTCTGGCTCAACATGAGGTCTTCGCGACGGGCACCACAGGGAGGCTGATCGAGCGGGAGTTGGGCATTCCGGTCATCAAGCTCCAGAGCGGCCCCCTCGGCGGGGACCAGCAGATCGGGGCGCGCATCTCCGAGGGGCTGGTCGACTTTCTCGTCTTCTTCTGGGATCCGCTCGAGTCCCAGCCCCACGACCCCGACGTGAAGGCGCTCCTTCGCATGGCGGTGGTGTGGAACGTGCCCTTTGCCTGCAATCGAAGTTCAGCCGACTTCATCGTCTCGTCTCCTCTAATGGCGACCGAGTACGAGTATCCAACCCCCGACTACAGCGAGTACATGTCCCGCGACCTGGGCTCCGACTGAGGCCGACAGCACATTCGATGAACGTAATGTTCGCTATGCGCGCATAGGCAACACCAAACGTGCTTGCCTCTGTTGCCCGGTCGGTTCTCAGTACGGGCCCTTTCTCCTATCATTGGGGCTATCTGGGGCGGTAGCTCAATTGGTAGAGCACCTGCTTTGCAAGCAGGAGGTCGTCGGTTCGATTCCGATCCGCTCCACAAACGGCCGAGACTTCACAGCCGAGACTTCACAGCCGAGACTTCACAGCCGAGACTTCACACACCTTGGCTGAGTAATCGCCAGCTTCGAGTCGGGGGGAGGAACCGCACGGCTCGGTGCTATCTCTTTCCGATACGCTGTCCCGCTGCAAGCGAGAAGATGCTCATCGGTGACTGGCTCGGACCGATCAAGGTCCTCCAGGTCAGCCGCCTGAGGCGCGGGGACGGATGGAAGCATCGGACACAGCCACAAGGGAGAGAGCGCTTTTGACTGAGCAGGTGAGCGACACGCAGCGCACAATCGCTGAGCCCGAGACAGGATACGCACCGGTGAACGGCTTGCAGGTGTACTACGAGATCCACGGCTCGGGTGGAGTTCCGCTCCTCCTGCTGCACGGCGGTCTGTTCAACATCGACCTGCAGTTCGGTGAGGTCCTACCCGCCCTGGTGAAGACGCGTCAGGTCATCGCTGTGGACTTCCAGGCACATGGACGGACCGGCGACATCGACCGCCCTCTGACCAGCGCCGACCTGGCATCTGACGTAGTGGGATTGCTTAACCACCTGGGGGTCTCGCAGGTCGACGTGTTCGGGTTCAGCGTGGGCGGGGGGTGGGGCTGTACCTGGCGATCAAGCACCCCGAGTTGCTCCGCAAGCTGATTGTGTCGTCTGTGTCGTTCCACCCGGACGGTGACCGGCCCGAGAACTCCGAGGTGGTGGGCGAGATGACGGTCGACCTGATCGCCGACACCCCGATGGAGCAGGAGTACGTGGCCAAGTCGCCGAACCCGGACAAGTTGCAGGATCTGCTCGACAAGTTGGGGGCATTCGACAAGGGCGTCACCGGATGGTCGGACAATGAGATCGAGGGGATCGCCGCGCCGACGTTGA
>JALZJN010000107.1 GCA_030859735.1 Actinomycetota bacterium | reverse complement strand
GCCGCCGGTTGCTCGGCGGGGGCCTGGGCCGCCGGTTGCTCGGCGGGGGCCTGGGCCGCCGGTTGCTCGGCGGGGGCCTGGGCGGCGGGTTGCTCCGCGGGAGCCGGCTCCTCGGCGGGCTCCTCTGCAACCTCTTCGGCCTCGGCGGGCTCCTCCTCGGCCGGTGCGGCCCCGTCTCCGCCCTCCAAATGGGGCTGAGCGCCGGGCCACCACTTGGGCTCCTTGGGGTGCGGTGAGCCGGCCTCGGCCCTGGCGCGGGCCGCTTTGGCGCGACCCTCGGCCACAGGCCCCGAGCTGCCCTTTTGCTGCTCCTCCTGGAGGACTTCCGCGTACAGCTGTTCTGGATCGGCCAAGTTCGGTGCTCTCCTGCGGTCGAGGTAAGTGGGGCGCCTCTAAGTATCGGCCAGGCGACGCCACACTGGATTACCGAGTCTAATGCTCCGCAGGCCGGCTCGCCCCCTGGCGAGGCTACCCGGGTTACACACCTCGAGCCGTCGAAAGCTCCAGCAGGGCCTCCAGAGCGTGGGAAACTTCGTCTTCTGCCTCGATGTCCTCGAGTGCCGAGCGCGCCCGGCCCACGAGCTCCTGGAGGAGCGCCTCGGTCGCGCTCCGGGCACCGGAGGACTCGACCAGCGAGCGCAGTGACTCGACCTCGTCCTCGGTCAATCCGGGGCCGCCCCAGCGAGCCTCGAAGAAGGCGCGCTCGGCCCCCTGGAGTGCGGTTCGAGTCTTGGCATAGAGCACGTTGTGCTTGCCCTCGCGGATGTCGGAGTCGATGGGCTTGCCGGTCTCGGCTCGGTCCCCGAAGAGACCGAGCAAGTCGTCCCGAAGCTGAAACGCCTCCCCCAGCGGCGCACCGAAGGCGGCCAGCCGGCCGAGGAGCTCGACCGAGCCACCGGCCAGACAGGCGCCGATCGCCAGGGGCTCCTCTATCGAGTAGCGCCCCGACTTGAGCCTCGCCACCAGACGGGCTCGCTCCTCGGTCGTCTCCGTGTCGAAGGCGGCTTCGAGGTCGAGCCACTGACCCACGATGACCTCCTGGCGCATCCGCGAGTAGGTCATGAAGGCGTGCGCCAGTGCGATCGGGTCGAAGCCCGAGGCCATGAACATATCGTCGGCGAGGACCAAGGCCAGGTCCCCTACCAGCAGGGCCGCGTTCACCCCGTGGAGAGCGTGGACGGTCGGGTTTCCCCTGCGTTCGTCGGACTGATCCATGATGTCGTCGTGGACGATGGCGAACGTGTGGAGCAGCTCGAGACTGGCGGCGGCGCGCATGATGCGGGGGCTGTGGGGGGCCGCGGCGGCCCGGTAACCCCAATAGCAGAAGGAGGGGCGCAGTCTCTTGCCGCCGGCCGCCAGCAGGCGCGACATCTCGGCTACCAGGGGGCCGGAGTGAGAGAGGCGAAGCTCTTTGTCCTCGAGCCACTGCGCCAACTCGGAGTCGACGGCGGCGCGCAGCTCTGCGATCGTCGGCCGAAAGCCCGTCATGAACGCCTACCCTAGTGGCGTGCGGTCCCTGTGCCTTCTGTTAATCGTGGCGCTGGTGGGCGTGGCCTCTTGCTCGTCCGAGGAAGGTCCTGCTCCAGTGACCGGTGTCGTTGTGGAGATCGAATCCAGCGGGTTGGCACGGGTCGAGCAGTTCACGCTCCAGGATGAGGGACGTCGAATCACGATCCTGGTGGACGACGACACCGAGTTCGCCTTCGCGCCGAGTCATTTGAACGAGCACCGGGCAAGGGGGGAGCAGGTGGCTGTGGAGGTGGAGCGGCGGGAGGGAAAGCTCTACGCGGTGTCGGTCGACGACGCCTAGGGGGCACCGAGTGGTCAATAAAGGCACTGTGCAGCCATTTACCACCACTCGACCTGCTTAGAGACCTCGCAAAGTCTGGTTCAGCTCCCCGCCCGAGACGATGCCCTCGTACTTCGCCTGCAGGCGCCCCGAGGAGTCCATCACGAACACCCACGGCTCGGTGGGGAGCCCCCACTCCAGAGCCGCGGGCACGGGCTTGAGGTTGCCCGGGTCGGCCGGCAGCTGGTAGGGCTCGACGTGGACGAAGTTCACCTCCGGCCACTTCGCGGCGACCCCCTCGACGACGTCCAGAGTGGGCCCGCAGGTCGCCGAGGAGCAGAACTTCGGGGTGGCGAACACCACCACCGACGGGTTGTCCGACTTCAACGCCTGAGCGATCGAGAGCTCGTAGAAGCGAGGGGTGGGGTCATTGTCGGTGGAGATCTTCTTGATCTCTGCGGCCGTGCTCGCGGTCGGCGAGTCGGAGGCCGGGGGGCGGTCTCCCAGGGCAGGGGTGCTGGACTTCTTACGGACCTCGAACCCGGCCTTGACCTGCTCGTCGATGCCTGCTCCGCGAATGCTGACCTCGGCTCCCCACTTGCCCGGGTCATCGAAGGACACCTGGGCTCCATATAGCCCGACGTAGGGCTTGTCGATCCAGATGAAGCGCATGGCGGTGTGCCCGACCGGCTCCGTGGCCGACTCGCCGAGGTCGAAGAAGGTGATGTCCATGTCGATCTTCGGGGAGCCGATGGGGGCATCGTTATCGTCGAGCAGACCGACGAGAAAGCGGTTCCGGCCGACCACGATCTCCGAGGAGGCGAACACCGGGTAGGCCTTGACGTCGGTGAACGGCTGCTGGAAGGACTCGGCCCCCTTCGTGCGCTCGCCCGGTCCGCCCCCGTCTCCGGCGCCCTCGGGCGAGCCAGAAGAAGCGCAGCCCGCCATCAGAAGGGCACAGGTCAACGCAGCGATCGCCTTCATGAGAAACGAGTCTAGTGGGAACGATTTCTTAGGCTGGTAATGAGCCGGGGTAGCTGGGGGCCGCGGTTAACATGGCCGCTCCATGCCCCGATTCCATCGCATCGCCGTCCTTTGCTTGGCCGCGACTTTCGCCCTCGTGAGCATCGGGGGCCTGGTGCGAGCTACCAAATCGGGCTTGGGCTGCGGAGATAACTGGCCCGATTGTCCCGGCAATGTGGACCGGGCGCTCATCATCGAGATGTCGCACCGAGGCGCCGCCGCGGTGGTGGTAGTGCTGCTGGCGATCCTGGCTGTGCTTGCATGGCGGCGTAGACACGAGGCGCCCGGACTCCTGGTGCCGTCGGTCGCGGCCTTCGGTTTGGTCCTGTTTCAGGCGGTGCTGGGTGCCGTTGTGGTGTGGCTGAGGCTGCGGGCAGAATCCGTGGTCCTTCACCTGGGAGCCGCGATGGCGTTGTTGGTGCTGCTCGTCTACATCACCGCCGCCTCCAGCCCCTCGGCCTCGAACCTCGAGAGCACGACCGACGCGAGGACCGCCCGGCGTGGTCGTCTGGTCGCACTCGCCGTCCTTCTGTTACTGCTGGCGGGCTCCTATGTGACCGGCCGGGACGCCGGTTATGTGTTCGGGGATTGGCCTCTGATGAACGGACGGCTGGTGCCCGATCTGTCGATCGAGCCATACGCGCTCCACTTCTTTCATCGCGCGCTGGCCGGCGTGGTGGGGATCGCGCTGTTCATGTTCTGCGCCGGCGTCATGCGCCGCAAGCGCGAGTTCCCGCTCCAGGCACGGCTCGCCCACGTCGCGGCAGGTGCGTTTGCGCTTGAGGTACTGGTCGGCGCCGCCAATATCTGGACACGTCTGAATCCTGCGGTGGTGACGCTCCACCTTGCCCTCGGTGCGCTGATCCTGGCGAGCGTTGCGGGGATCGCGATCGTCTCCAATCCCGGTTTTGCCGCGGCCGCCGCCCGCGCCCGCTCTCTGCGAATGGAACCGGCCGGCGCGTGACCGCTCGCCGCGCCGCCTCCGATCCCGACATGCGCCTCGGAACAGGCTCCGAGCCGCGACCGGATTTTGTGGTCCAGGTTTCGACCGCCGACAAGCTCAAGGCCTACGTTGCGCTCACCAAGCCGCGCATCATCGAGCTGCTGCTCGTAACCACCGTCCCCGCAATGGTCGTGGCCGCGCGCGGTTGGCCCGGGCTGGATTTAGTGGCGTTGACACTCATGGGAGGAACGCTCGCCGCCGGCGGGGCGAATGCGATCAATTGCTACGTGGACCGTGACATCGACGAGATCATGCGCCGCACACGCCGTCGCCCGCTGCCGGCTCATGTGGTGGCTCCGGCCAATGCACTCGTGTTTGGTGCCGCCCTCGGTGTTGCGAGCTTCCTGTTGTTGTGGCTCACAGTCAACCTGGCGTCCGCTGCGCTGGCCCTGGGGGCACTCTTGTTCTATGTGTTCGTGTACACACTCGGTCTCAAGCGCAACACGCCGCAGAACATCGTCATCGGAGGAGCTGCGGGCGCGGTGCCCGTTCTCGTGGGATGGGCGGCGGTAACCGGAACGGTGGAACCGCCCGCGCTGGCGCTGTTCGGCATCATCTTCTACTGGACGCCCCCTCACTTCTGGGCGCTGGCGATGCGCTACGAGGAGGACTACGCGGCCGCCGGAGTCCCGATGATGCCGGTCGTCTACGGCCGAGCCGAGACCGCGCGTCACATCGTCCTGTACTCCCTACTGATGTTCGCGCTCTGCTTGGTGTTCTTCTCGATCGGGCGCATGGGCCTGATCTATCTGGGGGCCGCGCTGATACTCAATGGGATCTTCGTCGCCCGGGCGCTGCAACTGCTGCGGAAGCCCGAGACCGAAACGGCCTGGAGACTGTTCAAGTATTCGATCACCTACCTGGCGCTGCTGTTCGCGTCCATGGCGGCCGACCAACTCCTGATCTGAGCGACCTGAGAATCTGCTTGAGGCGCCGAACTTTGCATCCCTGCCTACATCCCGTGTAGGTACGGCTCCAACGTTGGCTGGTTACTAGTGCAGGCCCAATCGCCGGTCCATGCGCTGCTGCTCGTGCTCCTCGGAGCCGAGCCACACCCACGCCAGCACCATGAACGCCACCAGGAACAGCGCGTCGCCGCCGAGCCACATGATGGCGCCGCCGAGGCGCTGATCCGCAAGAGCATCGGGCCCCCACGACCGCACCAGGCTGCCATAGTGAGGGTAGAGAATCTCCGAGGACGAGTAAATGGCGAGGCCCAGAAACGACTGCACGGGAATCGCAAGCAACAGATAGCCCACCCTCCCGGCCTTCGGGAGGCGGTGTGCGCCGGGATCGAGTCCCACCAACGGCCACCAGAACAGCAGGGCGGCCCCGAGGTAGAGACCGTGCTCGAACACGTGGAGCAAAGGATTATCGAGCGCACGGTCGTAAAGAACAGAGAAGTGCGAGGCCCACATGACGCCTGCAAACAACAGCCACGCCGAAATCGGGTGCGACAAGGCTCGCACCGAGCGTGAACGTACGACCGTCGCAATCCGTGTCCGCGCCCCTATGGGAGCGGCCCGCAAGGCCAGGGCCGCAGGTGCGCCCATGACCAGCAAGGGGGCCGCGACCTGAGTCAACAGAAGATGCTGCACCATGTGAACCGACAGCAGGCCCTCGGCATAGACAGCCACCGGGGAGCAGAGGGCAATGGCGACGGCCATCACGCCGGCGGTAAAACTCAGGGTGCGGCGTAAAGACCACCCGCGTGCGCGCGCGGCGCGCAAGTACACCGCCAGGCTAAGGGCAAGCAGCGCCCACAACAGCGGCTCGAAGGGCCACTCGGCGAGGGCGGCGCCCGAGTCCAATGGCGGCCCCAGGACACCGTGAGCTAGGAACGCAGGATCAGCCGACCTTCACAGTCCCGTTCATGTTCGCGTGGTACTCGCAGACGAAGAAGTAATCGCCCTTCTTGAGTGGCTCGATAGAAAAGCTCTCGGTCGCGCCTCCAGCGATGTCGGGGCTCGCGAAAAGAGCAGACGCTGGGTCGGTCGCGTCCGCCTCTGATTGGAGAATGAGGAGGTTGTGCACAATCGTGTCGCGGTTTTCGAGTTCGAATTCGGTCGGCTTCTTGGCCACAAGCTCGATGGCATCGGCATTGAACTCGTTTCCCTCTGCGACCACCGCGTCGGTTGCAGGTCCGGAGGGAGCGCTCTGCTCTCCTCCGCTTTCCGAGGCGCCCGCCTCCTCGGTCACGCCAAAGCCAGCCTGCACCATGACCAGGCCGATGATGACGGGATAGAGCGCCACGAGCACGACTTCGAAGACGGTGGCGCGCGGCAGATTCGGACGCAGCGCAAGAAACGCGCACGCTGCGACAATGTTAGCGGCGGTGATGATTGCCACGGTCGTGGCCGCTCCCGCGGGCAGCGACAAGAGGATCCGCGAGAAGGACCAGGCGAGTACAGCGATCACCGCCACCGCCCCGAGGGGGATTACCAGCACCAACGGCACGCGAAAGCGAATCTCTCCTGTCAGATCAGAGCGACTCCGCTGCATCGTTAGGTGCACCTCCCCGTAAATCCGGTCGCATTCGAACGCCCCTGCATCCCCGCTCGCGTCGTTCCTTGTCGCTCTCGTACCTTCCAGGTACGCTCGCTCCTCGCGCCTAGCGACCAGGGCGCAGTGACGCTCTCGGTGCTGACCGTATTTCCGGTGCGGAGCACTACTTAGCCCTCAGGTTCCATGCTTCGAGCTCTCGCTCGAAGTCGTCCCACGTTGTCCCATCGACCTGACTCGGCTCCATGCTCGCCTCCTCGTCCGCATGCCACTTGAAGAAGAGCACCGCGATGATCCCCCACAGTAGGGCACCACCGCCCAGCTTCATCGTCAGTCCTGCGATCCGGTTATCGGTCAATGCGTCTATCCACGGATGCGGCACGGTCTCGTAGAAATGATAGATGGGCCGCTCGGCGAAAGTGAGAAAGGACGCCGGCACGGTCGGCAACACCGACTGCAGAAACAGGTACAGCATCTTGGCGGGGGGACTGAGCTGGGCAAGCTCCTCCACGCGCCCCACTACCGGCGACCACATCATGAACGAGGTCATCACCAAGAAGAAGTGCAGGCCGAAGTGCAGCACCTCCGAGCGCAGCGAGGCATCGACCAGCGAGGGCCAGTGCGACACGGCCACGAACACATTGAAGGCGACAAGAGCGACCATCGGGCGCGTCAGGAAGCGGGCGACTCGAAGCACTCTGGGAGGAGAGATAAGCGCGCTCAGGAGCCAGCGCGGAGTCCCCATAAGCAACAGCGGAGGCGCGACCAGAGAGAAGACCATGTGCTGGACCATGTGAACCGAGAACAGATAGCCCTCGCTGAGGTCGTGCACCGGATAGTCGGCCCCGGCCCACAGCGCCAAAAGACCGGTCGAGAACAGCGCGATCTCCTTGCGACTCACGCTGCCCGGCCCCCTTCTTCTGACGACCCAGGCATAACCTCCGGCAAGTACCAGGACCAGTAGCCATACATCGGGATGAGCGTGAAACGTCCACGGGGAAGCGGCGCTCGCAGGCACGTTCGTGTCAGTTCGCAACGGGGGCCGGGCCCCCGTGCGTGAAGAAGAAGAAGAGAACTACCGCAAACACGGTAATAGCAAGCACGACCCCGGTGACGAAGAAACGCTGAAATATCTTGCTGTCGAAACGGAGATGCATGAACCACCTGGCTACGAACAGGAACTTGACCACAGCGAGCAGCAGCAGAATCGGTACCAGCAGCGACCGCAAGGCCGGGACGTAGTAGATCGCGACCTCTACGGCGGTAACCACCGCCAGGAAAATAGCAACGTTGATGTACTGGCGCGGTTCCGGATGGGAATGAAGCTCTTGTTCTTCTCCTGCCTCGACCTGTTGACTCATCGCATTACTCCAAGGGGATGAGGTAGACGACCGTGAAGATCACGACCCACACGATATCGACGAAGTGCCAATAGAGACCGATCAATTCGACCTTTCGCGCGGCCCCCGGCTGCAGCCTGTCCGACATCGACATGCCTACCAGAGAGAGCAGCATGAGGATGCCCACCGACACGTGCGCACCGTGGAAACCCGTCAGCACGAAAAAGGCGCTGCCGGCGGGGCTGGAGCCCAGCGTGAGCCCCTCATGGACGAAGTCGGTGAACTCGAAGATCTGGCCACCGATGAAGGTGACGCCGAGAAGAGCGGTCGCCAGCAGCCAGATCCGCATTCCCCGCATATCACCCCGTTGGGATCCCGACAGGGCAAGCACCATCGTGAGACTCGACATCAGCAGCACAAACGACGACACCGACGTATAGGGGATGTCATAGATCTCCGCGGGAACCGGACCTGAATCCGGCAGCACTTTGCTGCGATACAGCAAATAGGTGGTGATCAGCGACCCGAAGAAAAGGCACTCGGAGCCCAGGAAAGCCCACATCGCCATCTTGGTGTTGTCGAGCCCCGTGCTGGTGTGGTGCTCTTGCGTTGCGGCCATGGCCGCTTCCTGTGCGCTCACTCATCCACCGACGGTTCGAGCACCCAACCGAACAAGCTCAGCATGAGGATCAGGATTCCGGAGATGATCAAGGGCCACGACGCACCGGTGTCACTGTAAATGACGCCGTAGCCCATGACGGGCAAACCGGTTGCGGCGAGGGCCGGAAAGTAGGACGGGGAGGGCAGGTGAATATGACCGTGCTCTGCGTGTCCGTCGTGACCGTTAGCGCCGCCTGCGAGCACCCGGCGGGGGGAGTGATCCGGGACCTCTATGTATTTGGTGTGCCAGAAGTCGTCGCGATGGCGGACGACCGGCTCCTCGGCGAAATTGTAGGCCGGGGGCGGAGAGGGAACCGACCATTCCAGCGTGCGGCCGTCCCACGGGTCCGCACCCGCCTCCTCGCCCTTGGTCCTGGTGCGCACCGCGTTATAGATGAACACCAGGACAGAGGCGGCGATTACGCCCGAACCGATCGTGGAGATCAGGTTCCAGAAGTTCCACCCCATCTCGTCGGGATAGACCGATATGCGGCGCGGCATGCCTTGGAGCCCGAGGATGTGAAAAGGCCCGAACGTGAGGTTGAACCCAATCAGCATCAGCCAGAAGTGGAGGTGGCCCAGCCCGTTGGAAAGGAAACGGCCGAAGATCTTGGGCCACCAGTAGTAGAGCCCCGAGAAGAGGCCGAAGATCGCGCCTCCGAACAACACGTAGTGAAAGTGAGCGACGATGTAATAGGTGTCCTGCTGCTGAGCGTCGTGAGGGACGATCGAGTGGGTTACACCCGACAGGCCGCCGATGATGAACATCGACACGAACCCCAGAGAAAACATCAGCGGAGGCCTGAACTCGATACTTCCTCCCCACAACGTGCCCAGCCAGTTGAAGATTTTGATCCCGGTCGGTACCGCGATGAACATCGTGGAGAGGGCGAAGGCGGCGTTGGCGACGGGTCCGAGGCCGGTCGTGAACATATGGTGCGCCCACACGCCCCAGCCCATGAAACCGATGGCGATTCCGGCGAAGACGATTGCTGCATAACCAAAGATCGGCTTTCTCGCGAAAGTCGGTAACACGTCCGAGACGATGCCCATGGCCGGCAGGATCATGATGTAGACCTCGGGATGGCCGAACAGCCAGAACAGATGCTGCCACAGGATCGGATCACCGCCCTCGGCCGGATTGAAGAAGTTGGCGCCGTAAGCGCGATCGAACATCAGCTGAAACAGCGCCACCGCGATGATCGGCATGGCGAACAGCAGCAAGAACGAGGTCACCAGAGACATCCATATGAACACCGGCATCCGCATCAGGGTCATTCCCGGCGCTCTCATGTTGAGGATCGTGATGATGAAGTTCACTGCTCCGGCCAGGGAGGCGACACCGAGCATCTGCAGTCCCAGCGAGTAGAAGGTCATGCCGTGACTCGGCAGCTCGCGGTTCAGCGGCGCATAACCGAACCATCCTCCGTCTGGTGCGCCGCCGAGGACGAAGCTCGAGTAGAGGAACAGCCCGCCCAAGGCAAAGACCCAGTAGCTGAAAGCGTTGAGCCGGGGGAAGGCAACGTCGCGCGCCCCGATCATCAGGGGGATGAGATAGTTCATCAGGCCCACACCCATCGGCATCACGACCAAGAAGATCATCGTGACTCCGTGCATCGTGAAGAGCTGGTTGTAGGTATCGGCGTCGAGGATGTTGCCGTCGGGGCCGACCAGCTGGGCGCGTATGGCGAGAGCTTCGATCCCGCCTATGAGAAAGAAGATGAAAGCTGTGAAGCCGTAGAGGATACCTATCTTCTTGTGGTCGACGGTCGTGACCCAGCTCCACCAACCGGTGGTGGCGCTCGGTCTGCTCATGAATCCTCGTCGCTCAGAAAGCGCCGCGGTGGCCATCAAGTCTCCTTTGTGGCCGAGTGGTGGTCAGATGACCATAGAGAGCATCTCAGCACCACTCGGCAATGCTTTTCGGAACAAACTGTAGTCGTCACTCGCGTGTCTCGAGGTAAGCGATCAAGGCGTCGATCTGCTCCTGAGTGAGGCCCAGATCGGGCATCGTCGACCCCGGTTTCACATCGGCCGGACCGGCCAACCAGGCGGACAGGTTGGCCTCGTTGTTCTCGAAGACGCCGGCCGCAAAGGTCTTCCTTGAAGCGAAGTGCGTCAGGTTGGGCCCGGTGTTGGGAGCGGTGAGCTCGGTCGAGTCGGCCGCATGACACGATACGCACGCCGCGCCGCCGGGAAACTGCCCGCTCGTGAACAACTGCTCGCCCTCGGCCGCCAAACCACTGGGTGCGGGCGGCGCTTCGCCTTGGTCCTCCAGCCAGGCCTCGAACTGCGCCGGGCGATGCGCAATCACTCGCTGGCGCATGTAGGCGTGACCGAGACCACAGAACTCCTTGCACTGACCGAGGTAGGTGCCCGGCTCGTCCGCTTCGATCGTCATGTATGTGTTCCTGCCGGGAATGATGTCCTGGGTGCCGGCCAGGCGCGGGATCCAGTAGCTGTGATTGACCCCCGCCTCGCCGGTGACGCGGTCGCTCAACGCTCCTTCGAGGTGGATGTAGACGGGTCGGCCGGTAGGGATGTGAAGCTCGTTTGCGGTCACCACGCCGTCGTCGGTGTACTGGTACTCCCACCAGAAGCGGTGTCCGATGAGCTTTACCTGGAGCGCGCCCGGAGGCTCGGCCGCCAGGCTGAATATGCTCGACACTGTGGGAACGGCGAGGCCCGCGAGGATCAGGGCCGGGATCACGGTGAGGAGAACCTCGACACGCGTGTTGCCGTGGAACTGGGCGGCCTCGCGCCCCGGACGGCGGCGGAACTTGAGCACTGTGAAGACGAGAGCGCCTTCGACCAGAACGAAGACGACCACTGCGATGCCGAAGGTGATGTCCCACAACTGATCGGCTTCGCGCGCCACCGGGCCGGCAGGTTCCAAGGCGTCCTGAGGAGCGTTCTCGGCACATGCCGACAACAGAAAGACCAATAAGAGCGCGAGCGCGCCCACCCCGGCTCGCCTCTTGGGGGCCTGCAACAGCCTCATTTACTCTCCATAGTGAGCGCCGGCAACGGTGGGGAATATAACTGAGGCTCGGCATATAGCCTTATGTGTCGTGGTGCCCACCGAGGAGCTCGAAGGCTACGCGCCTCGTTCACGAGTTCCCAAGCTCATTATTCTCACGATCATCGCGCTTGTCGCCGCTTTCTTTCTGTTTCGACCCGCCCCCGAAAAGCCGCTCCCCGACTTTGCCTTGCCGAGCCTGTCCGGCTCCGAGACGATTTCAAAGGCCGACTTGAGGGGCTCACCCGTTGTGATCAACTTCTTTGCCTCGTGGTGCGCCCCCTGCCGCGACGAGGCACCGCTGCTGGAGCGGGCCTGGCGCGACTACAGGGATGAGGGAGTGAAATTCCTCGGAGTGAACTTCCAGGACACAGAGCCACGAGCCAGGCATTTTGTGGAAGAGTTCGGCGTCACCTTCCCGGTCGTGGTGGACGGTGATGGTGAGCTGGCCCGGCCGCTCGACGTCTACGGGCTGCCCCAGACCTTTTTCGTGACCGACGACTTACAACTCGTCGGCGGAAACGATGCCGCCGAAGCCGGTGAGGGGGGACCTGGCACCGGCATAGCCACCTTCGGCGCCATCTCGCGAGAGGAACTGTACCGGCGCATCGACGCCCTCATCGAAGAATCCAAAGGTTCGTGAGCTCCCGCGCCGAGACCCGCGCCGGCATCTCCGCCCCCGCACTCGGGATGGCGCTCTTTCTCTCCTCCGAGGTCATGTTCTTCGGCGCGCTGTTCGGCGCCTACTACTCGCTGCGAGCGAGCGCCGGTGGGTGGCCACCCGAAGGGACACCGGAGCTAGGCCGTCCCCTTGCCCTGGTGCTAACCGCAGTGCTGCTCCTCTCCTCGGTCACCCAGCACCGTGCGGAGACGGCACATGAGCGCGGCGACCTCGCCGGGATGAGCCGGTGGCTGGCGGCCACGCTCGCTCTCGGCGCGCTGTTCTTGATGGGCGAGGGTTTCGAGTGGATCGAGCTCTTTGCCGCAGGCTTCGGGGTCTCCACGAACCTTTTCGGGGCCTTGTTCTTCTTGATGACCGGCTTTCACGGACTCCACCTCATCGCCGGGCTGACCGCGCTGATCATGGCCTGGCGCACGGCACTGGTGGCGCCGCGCTTCGAGGGGGCCGGGGCACTCAAGGCGGCCACCTATCTGTGGCACTTCGTCGATGGTGTTTGGCTGGTGGTGGCGTTCAGCCTCTACGCAGCCTCCTGAGCCCGCGGCGAAGTGGTGGCAGTCGCACACCGTGGACCCCTGCCCACCGATTTCCATGGGTAGACGCACACCGTGGCCATTTGCCCCCTTTTTTGGGGTGAGGGCCGGGGCGATGGAGCCGGGGGCGGACCGGGGAGATGGGTCTGGAGGCGGGCGGGGATAGGCGGGAGTCGTAGTGCGGCGCTCGGATTAGGCTTGGGCACTCCGATGGATCAAGCCTTTCCCTACTCCGCAAGCCGCTCCCGCCGGCTCAAGCTGCTGATCGGCGGCGGGGTGATCATCGTCGCCCTGGCGACCTTGATCGTCTGGGCGCTGTCCCGGCCCGGCTCGACCTCCTTCTACATGACCGTCTCCGAGTTGCGGGCCTCGGGCCCGATGGCGAGCTCGGAGCTTCGAGTGAACGGCAACGTGGTGCCGGGCTCGCTGTCCCGCTCGGGAATCGAGACGACCTTCTCCATCACCGACGGAAGCCGCAACCTCGCAATCGTGACCGACGAGCCTCTGCCCGATGCCTTCTCCACCGCCTACCGCAGCGATCCCTCCGCCGTTGAGGTGGTGGCCCAGGGGAGCTATGCGGGCGGGCATCTGCAGGCGAGCCAGGTGCTGGCGAAGTGCCCCTCGAAGTTCAGGGCCAGAGCCTGAACCCGCTCGGACTCGGCTCCCTCGCCGGCCTCGGCCGGCCGGCCCTCCTCGCGGCGCTGGCCTTTGCCGCGATCTCCGTGATCCTCTGCCTGCTGGGAGCACGTCGAGCCCGGCGCGACCTGTCGGATGCCGGGATCAGAGCAGCGGTGGCGGCCGCCGGCTTCACCTCATTTGCCACCTTCTGCCTGCTGACTGCGTTCTTCGCTCACGACTTCTCGGTCGCCTACGTCGCCTCGTACTCGTCCCGCTCGCTCACCGGGGCTTACACCTTCAGCGCTCTGTGGGGAGGAATGGAGGGTTCTCTGCTCCTGTGGGCCCTGCTACTCACGGTGCTGGGGGCGATCGCCCTGCGCCGCGCGGCGAGCGCCTCCCCGGATTTGGTGGCGTGGGCGGGAGCCGTGTTCTCGTCGGTGTCTTGCTTCTTCCTGTTCCTGCTGGTGGTACCCGCGGACCCCTTCGTCCGGCTGAGCGCGGCCCCCGCCGACGGCCAGGGCCTCAACCCCCTGCTGCAATCGCCCGGCATGCTCATCCACCCGCCCCTGCTGTACCTCGGCTTCGTCGGCTTCTCGGTCCCCTTCGCGTTCGGGGTCGCGGCCCTTCTGTCGAGGCGGTCGGACGATGAATGGCTGCGTGCCACGAGAAGGTGGACCTTGTTGGCGTGGAGCGCGCTGTCGGTCGGGATCGTCCTCGGCGGGGCGTGGGCCTACACCGAGCTGGGGTGGGGCGGCTACTGGGCCTGGGACCCTGTGGAGAACGCCTCCCTCATGCCGTGGCTGACGGGCACGGCCTTCCTGCACTCTGTGATGGTCCAGGAG
>JALZJN010000091.1 GCA_030859735.1 Actinomycetota bacterium | reverse complement strand
CAGGCGCCTCGTCGAAGAGCCGGCTTCGGTAACGAAGGTTCTTCTGGCGACTCGATGACGCCGCGCCGCGAGCGAGCCCTGCAGGTCGCTCGGCGGCTTGGCGCGGACGGCGTGCTTGCTGCCGATCCGAGCACGGTGGCTTGGCTTACGGGTTTCGAGGCCGATGTTGAATCGGGGCCGAATCCGTTCGCGCTTCCTCCTCTGGCGGTCCTGACCCCCGACGGACCCCCGCTCCTCGTGGTGCCAGAAGACCACGCGCACATGGTTCCGCCAGATTGCGAAGTCTCTGCCTACACGGGCTTCACGATCGGAGTGCTCGATCTTGCCGGGGGCGCTTCCCGGGCGCTTCAAGCCGCCGCAGAGGGCCGTACGCTCGCAGCCGAGCCGGCGGCGCTGAGCTCGGAGTTGGCGAAGGGGCTTCGGCTCGTCGACGCGAGCGCAGAGCTTCGCTCGGCCCGAGCAGTCAAGGACCCCGACGAGATCGAGCTTCTGGGCGCCGCCGTCGAGCTCTGTGACAGGGGGCAAGCCCAGGCGCGAGCAGAGGCGGGGGCCGGCATCTCAGAGATCGAGCTGTGGGCACTGGTCAGGGGCGCCATGGAGCAAGCAACTGGGGGCCGGGTTCCCGTGCTGGCCGATCTCGCGAGCGGGCCCCGCACGGCCGCGACGGGCGGTCCGCCGAGTGCGCGCTCCTTGGAATGCGGTGACCTCGTCATCTGCGATCTCGTCCCGCGCCTGAAGGGCTATTGGGGCGACTCCTGCGCGACTTTGGCGGTGGGCGATCCGACGGCGAGCGCCCGCAAGAAGCACCGCCTCTCTGCAGAAGCGCTCGCACGGGGGATCGAAGCGGTACGGCCCGCCGTGGTCGCAGGCGACCTCGACGAGCTGATGCGAGCGGGCCTCGACTACCCCCACCACTCGGGGCACGGCTTGGGAACCTCGTGGCACGAGGAGCCGCGCATTGTTCCCGGGGGGAGGACGCGGCTTGAGCCGGGCATGGTGCTGGCTCTGGAGCCCGGCGTCTACGACGACGACGAGGGGATCCGGCTCGAGCAGGTCGTCGTGGTGACTGAAGATGGCTGCAAGATCCTGAGCACCCATTCTCTGGAGCTGTAAGAGAGCGGTTTTCCGTGCGCATTTAGCCGGAGCCGAGACTTAGGCTCGCGTGCTCATGTTTCGCGCATCGAGTCCCCGCCGCCTGGTCTTTCTTGCGGGAGCCGCCGGACTCGCTGCTTTGATCGTGCTGGTGGTGGTACTGACCGCAAGTTCGGGGAGCCCGCCGGCTGCCGCGGTGCCTGTGGTGGTGGTGCCCGGCTACGGCGGAGACGCCTCTTCACTCCAGCCACTAACCAATTTCTTGCGAAGACAGGGTCGTATCGTCGAGCCAGTCACACTGCCCCTCAACGGAACCGGCGATGTCGATCGTTCGGCGCGGGCGCTTGCGGATGTGATTTCGGGATTGAATGGCTCCACCGTCGATTTGGTGGGCTTCTCTGCAGGGGGGATCGTCGTGCGCCACTACGTCAAGGCGTTCGGAGGCGCGCAATCGGCCCGTCGAGTCGTCTTGTTGGGGACGCCCAACCACGGCACCGAACTGGCGGAGCTTGCAACTTCATTCGATCCCAGCGCCTGCGAGGGCGCTTGTGCCCAACTCGGCCCCCGCTCGTCCTTCTTGCGAGATTTGAACTCGGGGGACGAAACACCGGCAGGACCTTCGTACTACTCACTGTGGACGGCTTTCGACTTGACGGTCACCCCCCCGCGGTCGGCGGAGCTCGAGGGCGCGATCAACATCCGCGTCCAGGACATCTGCCGAAACGCCCGCACCGCCCACGGCGAGCTGGTCACCGACCCAATCGCGCTGAGGCTGGTGGAGGATGCTCTGCAAGGGGAGCCGAGGGTGGCAAACGCGGACCGTGGACCTCTGCCCACGTTTTCTTGTGGGTAGACGCGGACCGTGGCCAATTGCCACCACAAGCGGCTGGAGAGCGATCTGGGACCGAATCGCCGCCACCCGTTCCCCCCCGAACCCCGCTACTATCTATGTAGTAGCGTGCCCCGATGCTCTCCTATGTCGTAGCCCGGTTGCTGTGGGCGGGAATCACGCTCATTCTCGTGGTCACGGTCGTGTTCGCGATCTTCTTCGTCGTTCCCGGCGGAGGCGGTCGCCGGGATCCCCGAGGAATCAGCCCGGTAGCGGTTCTCATCGCAGGGCGGCGAGCACGGATCCCGGAAATGCGGGCCATCGAGGACCGCCTGAAGCTGGATAGACCGGTCCCGGTCCAGTACTTTCACTACGTCTCGAGCCTGGCGCGAGGAGACCTCGGTCACTCCTTTGCGGCCAACGCATCGGTGTCCAGCATCGTTCTTCCCGCCGCCGTTCCGTCGTTGTCGATCGCGCTGGGGGCATCGGTGTTGTGGGTGCTGGCGGGGGCCGTAGTCGGGACGGTCTCGGCCAACCGCCCCGGTAGCACGAGGGATCGGGTCCTGATGGGCCTATCGCTAGCTGCGCTGTCCCTGCCCGTCTTCTTCGTGGCTCTGATGATGCTGTCTGCCATCCTCAACACCACCGGGATCTACGCGGGTAACCGCTACGTGCCCCTCTCCCAGAGCCCCCTGGAATGGTTGGAGGCGATGTGGCTCCCGTGGGTCTGCCTTGCGCTTCCCCTGATCGCCGTGTACGCACGCATGATTCGAAGCAAGGTTCTGGAGGTAAAGGCGGAGGACTACATAAGGACTTCGGTTGCCAAGGGCCTGTCTCGCTCGGCAGTGATCAGACACGAGCTGCGTGGAAGCCTGACCCCAATCGTCACGATGTACGGGCTCGATCTGGGCCTGCTCGCAGGGGGCAGCGTAATCATTGAGCGCATCTTCCGCATACCGGGCTTGGGGAGCTTGCTGCTGGACGCTCGCGATTTCTACGACTTTCCGGTGATGGCAGGAGTCGTCCTGCTGTTCTCGCTGATGATCATCGTGGTAAATCTCGCCGTGGATGTTCTTTACTGTGTAATCGACCCGCGCGTCAGGGTGGGCTCCCCGCCGGGAGCTTCATCCAGGGCTTGAATCACACTCATACTGCACTGGATCGCGATGCCCTCTCAAAGCCTTGGACGGAGCCTGGCCGGCCGTTCTCGCTGGTTGGCACCCGTGGCTTGCGGCGCGGGTTACGGTTGCGGTTTGAGATCGGCTATCGGGGGAGGGCCGGAGTGAGCGAGGCCGGCGTCGTTCAGGATGAGGGCCGCCGCGCGGCCCCCTCTGAGCGCGCGAATGACCCGGTCATAGCGGCGCGAGGCGTGTGGAAGATCTTCGGCCCCCAGGCCGAGAAGATCATCGGGACCGAGGCTGCCACGCTGCCGCGGGCGGAACTGCGCAAGCGTACGGGCTGCATCGCTGCCGTGCGAGACGTCGACTTCGACGTGTGGCCCGGCGAGGTCTTCGTGGTCATGGGACTGTCGGGCTCCGGGAAGTCCACCTTGGCGCGCGTGTTGATTCGGTTGATCGAGCCCACCGCGGGTGAGATCCGCATCGCGGGGCACGACGTGATGGCCGCCGACACCGCCGGCTTGCGGCGCCTGCGCCGAGGGGCGGTGGCGATGGTTTTCCAGCATTTCGGCCTCTTGGCCCACCGGAGGGTGGTGGACAATATCGGGTTCGGCCTCGAGATCCAGCAGAAGCCCAGGGACGAGCGCTTGGATAGAGCTCGCAAGATGGTCGAGCTCGTGGGACTTGACGGGTTCGAGAACCATTTTCCCGATCAGCTCTCTGGGGGCATGCAGCAACGGGTGGGCTTGGCCCGTGCTTTTGCCGTCGACCCCGAAGTGATGATCTTCGATGAGCCCTTCAGCGCTCTCGATCCGCTCATCCGCCGCGACATGCAAAACGAGGTTATCCGACTCCAAGCGGAGACCGGCAAGACCATGGTGTTCATCACCCACGACCTGTCCGAGGCACTTCGGCTCGGCGACCGCATCATGATCATGCGCGACGGGGAAGTCGTGCAACAAGGGAGCCCCGAGGAGCTCGTCGGTTCGCCGGCCGATGACTACGTCCGCAATTTCGTTCAAGACGTTCCTCGCAGTCAAGTCTTGACCCTTCGCTGGATCATGCGGGACCCGGTCTCGAGTGATGATCTCTCCGGCCCGACGGCCCCTGTGAACGAAGTCGTGCGCGATGTCGTCTCCCTCGTCGCGGATAGCCCGAAGCCGGTGCGGGTGATGGACGGCGACCAAATGGTCGGCGTGGTCGACCGGGTAGCCGTGCTGCGGGCCGACGGAGGCCGTTCGTAGACATGTCTGCAGTGACGACGGCTCGCCCGGCCATCAGAGCTCGCGTCCCGCAGCTCGGTCGCTCGGCGCAGGTCGGCGTCGTCTTGGCGGTTCTGTTGGTTCTATTCATCCTGCTCGAGGATCAGTTTCCCTGGCCCACCAGTCTCATCTATCCCCTCAGTAAGCGCTTGGACACTCTTTACGAGTGGATTGTCGACAACCAGAACTCGCACTGGTTGTTCCTCTATTTCTTCAATCACATCGCCAACTTCCTCGACCTCCTGGTCTTCTACCTCAACGCCGCACTGATCTGGCTGTCTTGGATGGGCGTCATCGCCGTGGCCACGCTCGTCACCCTGCGTTGGAGCGGCTGGCGTATCGCCGTTCTCGTGTTGTGCTCGTTCCTTTCCTTCGGATTGCTGGGGGTGTGGGAAGAGAGCATGGAAACGCTGGCGCTCATGCTTGCTGCGGTGTTGGTATCTCTTGCCATCGGTATTCCGGCTGGAGTGCTCGCGGGACGCAGCGACCGCTTCGAAAAGGCAATCACTCCGGTGCTCGATGTGATGCAGATCGTGCCGGCGTTCGCTTATCTGATGCCGGTGGTGATCTTCTTCTCCGTCGGGAACCCGGCAGCCGTCATCGCGACCGTCGTCTATGCGGTCCCTCCGGCCGTCCGCATCACCGCTCTTGGTGTTCGGGGCGTAGCCAAAGAGTCCGTCGAAATGGCGGAGTCTTTAGGCGCCACGCGCCGGCAAGTGCTATTCGGAGTGCAGCTTCCTCTGGCACTCAGATCCATCATGCTCGGAGTGAATCAGACCATCATGATGGCGCTGTCGATCGTTATCATCGCCTCACTCATCGGTGGCGGCGGGCTCGGCGACACGGTGATCTCATCGCTCAGTTTCCTGGATGTCGGTTTGGCGATTGTTGCCAGCTCGGCCATTGTCATTATGGCGATTGCGCTCGACCGGTCGACCGAGGCTGCTGGAGTGCGCATCGATGCCAGCCGTCACCCCGATGGTGGCAAGGGCCCCCCCCGCCTCTCGCGGAGACAGCGCACGGCGGCCCTCTTCGCTGCGGTGGCCCTGTGCGCTTTGGCAGCACGAGTTTCGGGCGCAGGATCTTTTCCAGAGACCATCGGCGCCGGTGACTTCATCGCAGGGATCATCAACGACTTCATCACCTGGGTGCAAGATCCAAACAAGCCGGTGTATCCGATCACCTCATGGTTGGGAGATCATCTCGTCCTGTGGGGACTCGAGCCTCTGCGCGTGTTCTTGTCAGACTCTCCCTGGTGGGCGGTGATCGGAGCAGCTGCTGCCATAGCTCTGATCGTCTCCGGAGTTCGTCAGATGGTCATTGCCGGCGTGCTGCTGATGGGGATCGGCGCTATGGGCGTTTGGGGGCCGGCGATGGACACGGCCTCTCAGGTACTGGTGTCTACCGCTCTGACTCTCTTCTTTGGAGTAGCTCTGGGAATTGTGGCTGCCGAGACGCCTCGCTTCGAGCGCGCTATAAGACCTATACAGGACGCGCTTCAGACGCTGCCTCAGATTGTCTATCTGATACCGATAGTGGCCCTGTTCAGTGTCGGCCGGGTGCCGGGGGTGATCGCTTCTGTCCTTTATGCGACGCCGGTGGTGGTACGGCTTGTGGTGGTAGGAATCAAGGAGGTATCTCCGGCTGCAGTCGAGGCGGCCCGGGCGTTCGGCGCCAGTCGCGCCGAGGTGCTGCTCAAGGTGAAGATTCCCCTTGCCCGGCCGGCCATCATGTTGGGTATCAACCAAGGCATAATCATGGTGTTGGCCGTCGTGATCGTTGCAGGTCTCGTGGGCGGCGGTGCTCTCGGCTACGGAGTAGTGGTGGGTCTGCAGCGAGCCGAATTTGGAGACGGGGCGGTGGCGAGCCTTGCCATCCTTGCATTAGGGATAGTTCTGGATAGGGTTACAAGAGGCAACGTGCAGAGGCGCAGCGCTTGAACGGCAAGACGGTGGTGGACGGCGATGGACGCCGGATTCGAAGGATGGAGGTCGAGTGGTGAGAAACAGGCTGTGGATGGTTGGAGTCGTGCTGTCGCTTGTGGCGGCTGGTTGTGGCGCCCAACAAAGCCCGGGCTCCGATGGCGGTAGCGCCGCGGGCGGAGGCGGTGGAGGCGAGGACTGCGGAGAGGTGGTCATCAACGAACAGTCCTGGGTCGGCTCCAGCGCCAACGTCTACGTGGCCAAGAACCTGCTCGAGAACGAGCTTGGATGTACCGTGACAGTAACCAAGATCGCCGAGAACCCGGTATTCGAAGCAATGTCGGATGGGAAGGTCGACGTGATCCTGGAGGACTGGCAGCACACCACGCTCTACAAGAAGTACGTCGATGATCTCGGCAAGGTGAAGCATGCAGGTTCGCTGGGTGTGACCGGCCACATCGGCTGGTACGTGCCTCAGTATCTCGTCGACGAAAACCCGGAGCTCGCCACTTGGCAAGGTGTGGGGGAGAATTGGGAGATGTTTCAGACTCCCGAGTCCGGGGACAAGGGTCAGTTCCTGTCGGGTGATCCCTCGTATGTGACGAACGACGAATCGCTGATAGAGACACTCGACCTCAACTTCAAGGTCATCTTCGCCGGCGGCGAGGCTTCCGAGATCGCTGCTATCAAGCAGGCTTATGCCCAAGAGGAGCCACTGCTCTTCTACTGGTACGAGCCGCAGTGGCTGAACGCAGCCCTGGACTTCGAAGAGGTGAAGCTGCCCAAGCGCACCAAGGGCTGTGACGCCGATCCGGACGAGGTCTCCTGCGCCTATCCCGACTACGATCTTCGCAAGCTCTACTCGACCGAGTTCGCCGAGTCGGGGTCGCCTGCGGTCAAGTTTGTCGAGAACTTCAAGTGGTCGAACGCCGATCAAGAGCTGGTGGGACAGCTCATCGCCGAAGAGAAGATGGCTCCCGAGGATGCGGCCGCGCAGTGGCTCTCCGACAACAAGGACAAGGCCGACGCCTGGCTGGAGGGGATCTAGAGAAGCCACTTACTCGGCAGGTGTCGGGGCCCTCGGCAGTATGAGTCCCGCTGGAGGTCCCGACACCATTGGGCGGTGGCTCGGCCATGCGCGCTATGAGGTGCTTCCACTAGAGGGGGCAGAGGAACGAGTCCTCGGGGCAATCGCTACCGATATCAAGGTGACGGTGACGGCCTCGCCCCGCAAAGGTCTGGATTCGACGCTCGTCCTTGCGGAGAGGCTCGCCGGGCATGGTTACTTGGCTGTTCCCCACCTCTCGGCGCGACTCGTCGTCGACGGTTCGCATCTCGATGATGTCGTCGAGCGGCTGCGTGAGGCACGCATACGCGAGATCTTCGTTGTGGCCGGGGACGCGGGCGAGCCCGCAGGACAGTTCCAGGGATCTCTCGAGCTCTTGCAAGCTTTGCACGAACGAGGCCATTCGTTCGACGACATCGGTATTGCAGGCTATCCGGAAAGCCATCCCCTAATTGACGACGACATCACCATTCAGTCTATGTGGGACAAGCGGCGCTTCGCCACCTGCATTGTGAGCAACATCTGCTTCGATGCCAAGGTGATCATCCGGTGGGTCAAGCGAGTGCGTCGCCGGGGAGTCGAGCTGCCCATCTATGTCGGACTCCCGAGCATCACCGATACGGCGAAGCTGCTGCGCGTGTCACAGAAGATCGGAGTGGGGGACTCGGCTCGATTTCTGACCAAGAGCAGGGGTGGCCTGCTGCGACTGGTCGTCCCGGGCGGGTACAACCCAACCCGTCTCCTGGAGAAGCTTGCGCCCGACCTTGGAGAACCGGCACTCGGAGTGCCGGGAGTGCACATCTATACGTTCAATGACTTCGAGCAGACCGAGACCTGGCGCAGGCAGACGATGGAGGCGCGCTTACAAGGATGAGGCGGCCCGGCCCGCGTGACTCGGGCTGATGAGCCTGTCCCGCAAACGCACGACTTCGCCGATCACTATCGTCGCTGGAGACTCGACGGCGGCCTCCGCGGCCGCTCCCGGCAGATGTGCAAGTGAACTCACGATCACCCGTTGCTCCGGCAAGGTGCCGTTCTCGATGATAGCCGCCGGCGTGTCGGGGTCGCGGCCCCCGGCAATCAGCTCGGCCACTGTGGTGGGCAGGGTTGCAAGACCCATCAGCACGACGATCGTATCGACCGTGGTCGCGAGCTCTTTGAGTTTGACGTCCTGCTCCCGGCTGCGATGACCCGTAACGATCGCCACCGAGGAGGAGAAGCGTCGATCGGTGGCGGGTATGCCGGCGGTCGCGAGCGCAGCCAGAGCAGAGGTGGGGGCTGGGATTATCTCGAAGGGGATGCCGGCCGCGGCAAGCGCTTCGGCTTCTTCTGATCCTCGGCCGAATACGAAGGGGTCTCCTCCTTTGAGGCGGACGACGTTCTTTCCCTTGCGGGCAAGCCTGACGAGCAGTGAGTTGACCTCTTCCTGACTCATGTGGTGGTTGCCGGCTTGCTTTCCCGCGTAGATGGCGGGACGCCCCGAGAGAAGCGCGCGGTGAACGAGACGGTCGTGGATCACTACGTCGGCCTGGTCCAGGGCGCGGCGTCCGCGCACAGTCAGCAGCTCAGGATCTCCCGGGCCCGCACCGACCAGCGATACCTTGCCCGAGCTTGCGCGCTGCGGAACGGATGCATCCGGGGCGGAGGAAGGTGCCGGATGCATTCGAGAGCCTGCAACCGAGCGAAACTTGTCCCTCTGGTGGCTCTGTGCCGCATCGGGATCGGGACTGCCTCCCAGCAGGACCTCTAGAACCATGCTCTTAGCTTCCTCGATCCTGTCTTCCACCACGAGCCCCATGACGTCTTGATCGAGGGCTGCGCCCCAGCGTTTCGCCCACTCATCGAAACCACACTCGCGCGCCCCCAGGGCCAGTGCCGCGCTGCGTGTCTCGGAGAGCACTTCGACGAGTGCGCCCCACTCCGGTCCGAAGCTCGAGCCGAGCTCCTTGCGGACGCGTTTAGCCAGAGCCGGTGCTTTGCCCGCCGTGGATATCGTCAAGAGGAAGTCGCCGCGGCGCACGGTGGCGGGGGCCGCGAAATGGCAATGATCGATGTCGTCGACGGAGCAGAGCAGGACCTTCAGCTCTTCCGCCTCAGCGAAGACCTGGGCGTTTACGGCCGTATCATCGGTGGCGGCGATGGCGAGAAAGACGCCGTCGAGGTCTCCGCTCGAGTACTCTTTTCTGCTGACCTCGACTCGACCACTGTGGAAGAGCTCCTCGAGCGTAGTTGTCAACCGGGGCGCGATGACTCGCACGTTGGCCCCCGCCTCCACAAGCCCCATGACCTTGTCCTCGGCTATCTTTCCCCCACCCACGACCACGCACCGCCGTCCCTGAATGTCGAGGTTGACCGGATAGGTGAACGCCATCAGGGATTGTCCCCAGGGGCGGGTGGCTCTACGGCCAGACCGAGGAACTTGACCGAGTACACGCGAGTACAGGAGCTGCACAGGAATCCTCCGGCGTGTTCGCCGTGAGGCGTGAAGTCGGTTTCTCCGCAGTAGGGGCAATAGAAGGGCTGGGCATGGGTCAAAGTGAGTCCTTGCTACGACGCGAGTGCTTCGGCGCAGGTTTCCGAGCAGTAGACCGTTCCATCCTCCGTGATGACGATCGTTTGCTCGGGAGGCAGGGCGTTCGTGCAGTCTCGGTTGGCGCACCGCAAGGAGATGTTGTCGTCGCAAACCACATTGTAGTGAATCCTTTCGGTGCTCATCGAAGCAAACCCTCCGCTGCTCGTCGGGACCAGTCGGCGAAACTCTCGAGCTCGTTGCGGTTAGCAAGGTATCTTCGCAGCAAAGACTCCACGTAACTCGCAAGCTCGTGGGCCGGGACCTTGAGACCCCTTACTTTGCGGCCGAGTTGAGGTGGATTACCCAGGCGGCCGCCGAGGTGCACTTGATATCCATCGATACGAGTGCCGTCACGCCTTGTGATCACGGAGCCCATCAAGCCGATATCGGCGATTTGAAAGCGGGCGCACGAGTTGGGGCAACCGTTGACGTTTATGCGTATGGGCTCGTCGAACTCAGGCAATCTCTCCTCGAGCTCTCGGTACAGCCAGTCGGCACGCTGCTTCGTCTCGACCAGCGCGAGCTTGCAGAACTCGATCCCGGTGCAGGCCATGGTTCCCTGCCTGAAGACGCTGGGCCGCGCTCGCAGATCGCGATCCTCCAGTATCTCCACCAGAGCTACGGCATTGCGCGGCTCGACGTCGGTCACGGCAAGTTTTTGCTGGGTGGTGGTACGGATGGACCCAGACCCGTAGGAGTCCGCAATGTCGGCAACCATACGCAACTGACTTCCGTAGATCCGGCCTGCTCGGGGCACGAATCCCACGTAGCAGCGGCCGTCCTTCTGCTCGTGGACTCCGATGTGGTCGCGCTGCTGATTGACGGAGGAAGCGGGCGGATCTCCGTCGTGGAGCGCAAAGCCGAGGTACTCCTTCTCCAGAACCTCTCTGAACCTCTCGGCCCCCCAGTCGCGCACCAGGAACTTGAGACGAGAATGGTTGCGCCCTCTTCTGTAGCCGTAGTCTCGAAAGACGCCTACGACTCCAGCCCATACCTCGGGGACGAGCTCTGGTTCGACGAAGGCCTCCAGGCGCTGGGCGAAGTGTGGGTTGGGACCCAGTCCTCCACCGACCCACAGATCGAATCCAGCACGGTCTCTCGAGTGCGTGCCGACGAAAGCCACATCGTTTATCTCGTGTTGCGCGCAGTGATGGGAGCAGCCTGAGATCGATGTCTTGAACTTGCGCGGCAGATTCGAGAAGGCGGGGTCGCCCACAAAGCGAGCGTGGGTCAGCGCCAGGTAGGGGGTGGCATCGATGATCTCATCTTTGTCCACCCCGGCGAGGGGGCAGCCGATCATGTTGCGGGGCGTGTCTCCACAGGCCTCGCAGGTCGTCAGGCCCACCTCTTCGAGGCGTGCCCAGATACGAGGAACGTCCTCGATTCTGATCCAGTGAAGCTGGATGTTCTGGCGGTCGGTGATATCCGCGATATCGCGCCCGAAGCGTTCTGAGGCCCACGCCACGGCCCGGAGCTGTTCGCTGGACAACCGCCCACCGGGAATTCGGACGCGCAGCATGAAGAACTCGTCCTCAAGCTCCTGGGGAGCCACCACGGCGGTCTTGCCACCGGGGACGCCTTGTTTCCTCTGCGTATAGAGGCCCCACCAGCGAAAGCGGCTGCGCAGGTCGTCGGGTGCGATCGAGGAGAATCCCCGCTTCGAGTAGATATTCTCGATGCGAGCCCGGACGGCAAGACCGTCGTCGTCCCGTTTGATCTGCTCGGCTCGGTTGAGGGGCTCTCGGTGCCCGTGGGCCCACTGGCCCTCGCCGCGCCGGTGGGGGGCGGGGGCCAGCGTGTTCTGAGTCACCGTTACCGGCCTCCTTTACACTTTTAGCAACGGACAAATACAAAGATAGCTTTCTACTTGGTAAAGGTGCGGAAGTCAAGTCGGCCCCCTCCCACCCCGAGCCGACCCACGCCACGGCCCCGACCCAGCCGCCCACCCGCCCTATAGGGCGGTTTCATACCAAACCTCACCCTTAACTTCGCCTGCGGCCGGCGGCGCCGATCCGAGGGGGTTCACA
This sequence comes from Actinomycetota bacterium, assembly GCA_030859735.1. Lineage (GTDB taxonomy): Bacteria > Actinomycetota > CADDZG01 > CADDZG01 > WHSQ01 > JACDAL01. Next base: position 20,051 of record JALZJN010000091.1, on the reverse strand, counting down.
TCCGGATTTTCGCAATCCGTAACAAAGGGTGGATCTACACCGGAATTGCCCGCCCTGTTCATTGTTCAAGCCCCCCAAGCCCCGACGCGATGAATTTCAGCTTCCCCTCCGGTCTTCATTAGGAAGACGCGATGAGGAGATCCGTTATTGACGCTGGCGGGGAGTCGCCGGGAACACACGCGCATGGAGTGGAGACATCCCTCGCTGCGGGCACGATCATTCTGGTCCTCGGCTACCCGCTTACTCCTTCAGGCATCCTGGGGTTTTGCGCCAGCCTTCATCTGGTGCTCGAAGGCAGTGCAGGTTCCGTCGTCTGTGATTTGGGTGCGCTCGACCGCCCGGACGCCGGCACCGTCGATGCCCTGGCCCGTCTGCAGCTCTCCGCCCGACGGCTCGGGCGCCAGATCCAGCTGCGAAACGCCCCCGGGGAACTCCGGGAATTAGTGGCTCTGATGGGCCTCTCCGACGTGCTGCCGCTCTGCGAAACCTAGCGCTCGAGGCGGGGAGGCAGCCCGAAAAGAGGAAACAGGGTGGCGGTGTCGAGAAAGAAGACAATTCCGCTGATCCGGTCGCCTGACATCTCGAGCACTTGGAGCGACCAGGGCTCGTAGCCGCCTTCCGCGGGCTTGTACTGCCCGAATGCCGGTGCGCCGTTGGCTGCGGTCGGGACGAGACGGGACCCGTCACAGCCGATTCCCGGCCCCAGACACCAGCGCCGGATGTCTCCATGACCCCGGAGCCACAGCTCGTACGGCGGCATCGACCAGGTGGCGTCCTCATAGAGCAGCGAGGTGAGCGATTCCATGTCGTAGCGCTCGAAGGCGTCGACGTAGCGGGCGAGGAGCTCTTGCTGGGCCTCCTCCACCGGCTGGGGGGATTCGGTGGCACCGACCTCTCCTGCGGCGAGGGCCGCGCGAGCGCGTTGGAGGGAGCTGTTGACCGCCGCCACGCTCGTTTCGAGCAGCTCGGCGACCTCGGCCGCCTTCCAGCGCAGGACCTCTCTGAGGATAAGCACCGCCCGTTGCCGGGGCGGGAGGTGCTGCAGGGCGGCGACGAAGGCTAGGCGGACGCGTTCCCGTTGCTCTGCCACCTCGGCCGGGTCGCCGTCGGCCGCAACGACGTTGCCGTCCGGGACCGGCTGGATCCAAGCGGTTTCCGGCAGGGGAGCGCCGAGAGCGGAGTCGGCGGTGCCGGCGGGCCCGAGGTCCATGGGTCGGGCGCGTCGCTCCCGGCCGCTCAGCATGTCCAGACAGACGTTCGTCGCGATCCGATAGAGCCACGAGCGCAGCGCCGAGCGGCCCTCGAAGTGATCGAAGCTGCGCCACGCTCGCAGCATGCTTTCTTGGACGGCATCCTGCGCCTCGAACGCCGAGCCCAACATCCTGTAGCAGTGAGCGGTCAGCTCGATCCGATGTTGCTCGAGCCTGGTCTCGAGGTCCTCGGTGTCGGTCGCTCCCGAGTCCTCGGTTGCCTCGTTTCTGGTCGTGAGCTCAGTCAATCCGGGCCCCTTTCTGTATTCCCTCTGGACCACCATAAGTCAATCTGCTTCGAGCGTGAGACTCCCCGGCTCTCTCGCTCGGGAACATCGCGAGCAAACGATGAGTTCTGGTGCTAAGCGTCGTCTCAATACTTTGAAGGCAGCGCAAAGGAGGTTGAGAAGTGACGTTCGAGAACGATGTAGCGGGGGCACCCCGGGCCGGACGGCGGGAGTGGATAGGACTCGCCGTGCTCGCCCTTGCGTGCGTGCTCTATTCAACGGATTTGACGGTGCTGCACCTCGCCGTGCCGCAACTCAGTGCAGACCTCCAGCCGAGCAGCGCACAACTCCTGTGGATCGTCGACATCTACGGGTTCATGGTCGCGGGGTCGCTCATCATGATGGGCACACTCGGCGACAGGATTGGCCGCCGCCGGCTGCTGCTGATCGGAGCGAGCGCGTTCGGGGTGGCGTCGGTGCTCGCGGCGTTCTCGACCAGCGCCGAGATGCTGATCGCAACACGCGCTCTGCTCGGGCTGGCGGGTGCAACTCTGGCGCCGTCCACGCTCTCACTGATACGCAACATGTTCCTCGACTCGCATCAGCGGACCGTTGCGATTGGTGTGTGGATCACAAGTTTTTCCGTTGGCGGAGCAATCGGTCCGCTGCTCGGCGGAGCGATGCTCGAGTTCTTCTGGTGGGGCTCGGTGTTCCTCTTGGCGGTCCCGGTCATGGCGGTGCTGTTGGTCTTGGGGCCGGCCCTGTTGCCGGAGTTCCGGGACCCCAATGCAGGTAGGCCCGATCCCGTCAGCGTCGTGATGTCCTTGGTAGCGGTCCTTTCGGTCATTTTTGGCCTCAAACAGATCGCACAAAACGGACTGGGGCTGGTGCCGGCACTTTCCATCGGGTGCGGTGTCGCCGTCGGTGTGTTGTTTGTGCGTCGACAGCGAAGACTGGCCGATCCGCTGGTCGATGTGGGGCTGTTTCGCAGACCTGCGTTCAGTGCCTCTTTGGTCACCTTTACGCTCGCCATCTTCGCCATGTTCGGCATGTTTCTCTACATTGCGCAATACCTGCAACTGGTGCTCGGCTTGTCGCCTTTGATGACGGGCCTTTGGATGCTGCCGCAGTCGGTGGGTTTCATCGCCGGCTCGATGCTGGCACCCGTTATCGTCCGGCGGTTCCGGCCCGCATCAGTGATGGGCGCCGGTTTGGCGCTCACGGCTTTGGGACTGGGAATCCTCGCCCAGATCGAGGGGACCTCCGGATTGGCGTTTCTCGTCACAGGATCCATCGTCATGTCTCTGGGTCTCGGCCCGGTGTTCACCTTGGGTACGGACTTGATCATCAGCGCGGCTCCGCCGGAGCGTGCCGGAGCCGCTTCCGGGATCTCCGAAACCAGCGCCGAGCTCGGCGGGGCTCTGGGCATCGCGGTCCTCGGAAGCATCGGCACGGCCATCTATCGCGGTGAGCTGGCAGGCGCGTTGCCTGCGGCGCTTCCGGCAGAGGCGGCAAGGGCCGCCCGGGACACCCTTGGAGGCGCGCTTGCGGTGGCCGAGGAGCTGCCCGCTCCCGTCGGGGGTGTGCTCGTCGATGTGGCTCACGCCGCCTTCACCCACGGGCTGCGCCTGAGCGCCACGATCGGATGCGTCCTCATGATTGCCGTCGCCGTCTTTGCGGCGAGCCTGTTGCGCCGCCTGCAGCCTGCAGGTCTCGGTAGCACACAGTCGGATCTCGGTGAGGCGCCACCTACGAGCGGAGCGGCGGGTGAAGTGGTCTTGGGCACCGCCCCAGTGAAGGCGTGAAATAGACGGTCCCCCGAGTGGCACCCCGTAGAATCTCCTCCGTGACGAGTAAGACGACGAGGGTGCCCTCGAGCGCGGTCGGCCGGGTAGCGGTGCTCGCCTACCACTCCTCGCCGCTTACCGAGCCCGGCTCCGCCGACGCCGGAGGGATGACCGTCTACGTGCGCGGAGTGGCGGCGGCACAGGCCGCGGCCGGGATACACACCGATATCTTCACCCGGGCGGCATCTGAAGGGGGGCGCATTGTTCGCATCTCCGAGGGCGTCCGCGTGATCTCCATTGATGCGGGGCCGGCTCGCGTTATCCCCAAGCATTCCATGGCGCAATACGTCGATGAGTTTGCCGCCGGCGTCCAAGCCTTTGCGGCAATGCAGAGGACCTCCTACGACGTCGTCCACTCGCATTATTGGCAATCCGGGCTGGCGGCCATTCCGCTCGCCGAAAAGTGGGGCGCGCCGCTGGTGCACTCGCAGCACACTCTGGCGCGCGTGAAGAATCTCTATCTGGCACCGGACGATACTGTGGAGCCTCAGGCAAGGATCGAGGGTGAGGAACGCGTCATCGACAGGGCGGATGTGCTTATTCCATCCACGGACGACGAGTGGGAGCAGCTCTCGTGCCTCTATGGGGCGCCGCACGATCGCATGAAGATCATCCATCCCGGCATCGACCACGAGGTCTTCAAACCGAATGCCGGCCTGCATGATCAGTCCGAGGCTCGATCGAGGCTCGGACTGACCCCGGAACATGCCGTGATCTTGTGCGTGGGCAGGATCCAACCACTGAAGGGCTTGAGCCTTGCGCTTCGGGCGGCCGCCGAGCTGGCTCCGCACCTAGATCGTGAGCTTGCCGTGGTCCTCGTCGGCGGGCCGAGCACTCCGGCAGGCGAGACCGAGCTCGCCCGGCTGCGCTCGCTTGCAGACCACCTCGCGCTGGGCCCGAGGGTGAGATTTCTCGGCCCCCGACCTCACGATGACCTGCCGGCGTTCTACCGGGCCGCGGACGTCCTTGCGGTGTGTTCCCGGACCGAATCATTCGGGCTCGCGGCGCTCGAAGCACATGCGTGCGGCGTCCCGGTGGTCGCCACTGCGGTCGGTGGACTGAAATACGTGGTGCACAACGGGATGTCGGGGTGGTTGTTGGACTCGGCCGACCCGTCCCAGATGGCCGAACGGTTGCTGCCGCTCCTGTCCGACGCGCGCCTGCACCGGTCGTTCTCTGAGGCCGCTGTTGCCTCTGCCCGCCGTTTCAGCTGGGAGAGGACGGCGGCGGAGTTGGTGGAACTGTATTCGTGCCTGGTTGCGGAGTCAACTCCCGAGGCATGCACGTGCTGAGCCGCCGGTGAGCGCCCGGATGGCAACTTTGTAGCTCCACCCACACCGGATGTAGGTAGAGCGCCAAAGTTCGGCGCGCCCACGGCCGGGCTTCTATCCTGAGATGCCGCAGGGGTTTCATGTAACGTCGAAGGACCCCCATGTCTAGAGGAGAAGACCTGTGAAAGGTGACTCACTGTTGGAGAGATGGTTCGCCGCGGGAGACGCAGGTGAATTCGAGACCTTCGACGACTTACTCCACCCCGACGTCGTTGTGCATGCGCCCATGAGTCTTTCTACAAAGGGACCGGAAGCGGAGAAAGGGGTCTGGAGGGACGCGCTTCGAGCGATGCCAGACATCCGCCACGATATCCGAGAAGTAATCAACCTTGGATCCACGATCGCGGCGCGCGCGATTGTGACGGGCACGCTTGAAGGCGATTTTGCCGGCATCGTTGCGAACGGGCGAAGCTTCAGGGTTGATCAGGGCCTCTTCGCTCACGTCGGCGACGGCAAGATCGTCGAAGCGTGGGAGATCGTGGATACAGCCAGCCTGCTCCGTCAACTCGGGGCGATTCCCGAGTAGCTTGGCGGGAGGCTCTCTTCTACACTCGCCGTCCCACAGCTATGGACTCGGGTGGAAGGACGGCGAGCGCGTTGACGGGGAGGGCGATGAACGCAGTGAGCAGCGCGCCGGGGCGATTAACCGGATCACTTCGGGGTGCCACACTTGTCCGGTGTCGCACCTGAGGAGTCGTTCCGTTGTCTGAGAAGCAGATGCGTGTGGGAATTCATGTCGGTCATTGGGAACGTGAGCCGGCCGACCTAACTGCGGTCGCACAGGAGGCCGAGCGAGCCGGGCTCGATTCGGTCTGGACATCCGAGGCGTGGGGTTCGGAAGGACTCGTCTTGCTCACGTGGATCGCGGCCCACACACAACGGATCGCAGTGGGAACCGGCATCCTGCAGATTCCGGCCCGGACTCCGGCGAACGTCGCGATGGCGGCCATCACCCTCGACCACCTGACCGGAGGCCGGCTGCGACTCGGCCTGGGCACGAGCGGCCCCCAGGTTGCAGAGGGCTGGTATGGAGAACGGTTCGAACGGCCGCTCGAACGAAGCGACGAGTACATCCGCATCATCAGGGCGATTCTTCAGCGCCAGGGGCCCGTGCACTTCGAAGGGGCGCACTACCGGCTACCGGCCGACGGCGGAAGCGGGCTCGGTAAGCCTCTCAAGTCCGAAGTAATACCGCTTCGAGCGAACCTGCCCATCTACCTGGCTGCCATGGGGCCGCGGAACACGTCGCTCGCAGCGCGTGTGGCAGACGGATGGCTGCCGCTGTTCTACTCACCAGAAAACCGGGGCGTCTTCGACGATGCGCTGTCGAGGGGGTTCAAAGCGGGCGGTCGCTCTCGAAGAAACTTCGACATCTCTCCGGTGGTGCCGGTCGCGATCGGCGACGATCTCGACGAGTGCCGCGACGCAATGCGCGCAACAATAGCCCGCTATATCGGAGGCATGGGAACGCGGGGGGCGAACTTCTATAACTTCCTGGTGCGAAGGTATGGCTATGAGCAAGCGGCCGAACAGATCCAGACACTGTTTCTCGACGGAAAGAGGGCAGAGGCGGTGGCGGCCGTCCCCGATGCACTCGTGGATGAGGTCTCACTCGTCGGCCCCGTACCGCGTGTGCGTGAACGGCTCGAGATATGGGCGGGGGCCGGAGTCACGACACTATTAGGCCGCGCCCGGGACGTGCGTACGGTGCAGCTTCTGGCCGAGGCTGCTTCTGAGTACAGAGCCTAGTCGGGCCGCGAGGCGAGCTGCAGGACGGCGACAATGGTCATGGCATCGGTGATCTCACCTGAGCGCACCATGGCTACAACACGCTGCCAGGGAGTGGGGCGGACCTCGATGAACTCGGTGGAGTCGCCGCCGGTCAAGCCTTCTACCTTACTCAGATCTCGAGCGACGTAGAGGTGTGCAGTCTCGTCTACCACGCTCTTGCTAGTGTGGAGCGAAGAGATGTAGGAGAGACGGCCGGATCGGTGCCCGGTTTCCTCCGAGAGCTCGCGCTGCGCCGCGTCCTCGAAGTCTTCTCCGGGATGGACGCCCCCGGTGGGCATCTCCCATCTCACCATGCCTGCGACGTAGCGATACTGACGAATGAGCAACACAGTGTCGTCGTCCACGAAGGGAAGTACCCCAACACAATCGCCCAGAGTCACGACACCGTAAGTGGTTGTGTCTCCATCGGGCATCTCGACGATGTCCTCTCTCAGCGACAGCCACGGATTCTGATGGACGAGACGCGACGAACGAGCCCGCCAGGGGGTCATCGCATGGCTCTCACTCCGGTCGACCATTCCGCTCCCTTCTAGGTTTGGCCCGGCCGCCGAGCCAGCCTACGGCCGATCTGAGACCCTCTCGAGATCATCTGCGGACACTTCCAGCTGAAAGATCAGGCTCAAGGACATTGCCCAGCCGTGCATGAACAGCGGCCATCCATCGTGTATCCCAATCGAACATTCGGCGGCCCGTTCCCCGGCTTGTTGCAACATGGTCAAATCTCCCCGGTAGTTGAGGTCCCACAGGAGCGAGCTCTTAGGCCACGAGATGGCGTCGGTGACCGGGCTCCCCGGTACATCCTTGCCCAAACCGGTTGCGTTAACGATCATCGAGCCCGGGCGAAGAGAAGCAACAAGCCCGTCTGAGTCGCCTCCCTCTGGAATCACCGCGGTGGTGATCGGGGCGGTCTGGGACGTGTTAGTGGAGACCTGGGAGGCATGTTCGAGGCGATCGGGTCTGGTGTCGGCAAGCGTCACTCGTCCTTCCGAGAAGGCCGGGAGAACTAGCGCAACGGCCAATCCCGCCCCCCCGGCCCCCAGGACGAGCGCTCCGGGGACTTTGCCGCCCCGGGGCTTCAGCACCTCCTCCAACGCTCGCCTGGAGCTCAGTGGGTCGACGGTGTGCGCCCCGAGTCCTTTCGCCCCCTTGGTGATGCAGGCAGCTTCGCCCATGTTTTCGACCAGGGCGTGGGCAGGAGTAAGGAGGTCACGGCAGGACTCATAGAGGTCCAGCTTGTGGCTCGTGATGACCGCTCCTGCGATCTGGGGCTCGTCCTCGAGGCGGCGCACGAACCTCCGGTACGCGTCGGGTGGCGAGGCCAGAGGAAGGTCGACACCCTCGAGGCGGGCATTGATGCCGAGCGTCCTCATCCACCGGGGCCAGAGTCTGGCCGTGCCGGAAGCTGCCGTAGTCACGCCAAGGAACAACACGGTGGCGGGGGGCGAGGTCATCTCGGTGGCGTCGACATCGCTGCGGTGTCTATACGATTCTCGGCGACAAGGGGGCCGAGCGAGGAGGGCAGGGTGAGTTCACACTCCATCACGATGCTGGGAACGGGGCTCATTGGTGACTTCTACACCATGACGCTGAACGGGCGGCGCAGCCGCGACTCCGTGAGAGTGGTCTATTCACGCAGCGACGAGCGTGGCAAAGCCTTCTGCGAACGCTGGGACGTCCCCGAGCACACCACCGACCTCGCGGATGCGATCAACCACCCCGACACCGATACCGTGGTCGTCGGACTTCCCAATCATCTCCACGAGGAGGTCGTCTCTCTCGTCGCTGCGGCCGGCAAGGCAGTGCTGTGCACCAAGCCCCTGGCTCGAAACGCAGAAGAGGCCCACCGCATCCTCGAAGCCGTAGAGAGCGCCGGAGTGTTTGCCGGCTACCTCGAGGATCTCTGCTACACGCCCAAGACCCTGAAGTCGATGCAGGCGGTGCGCGGCGGCGCCATCGGAGAAGTCACCTGGGTGCGCTCGCGCGAGACTCATCCCGGCCCTCATTCCGCGTGGTTCTGGGACGGGCGTCTGACCGGAGGGGGCGCGATCATCGATCTCGGCTGTCACTGCATCGAGATCATCCGTAACTTTGCCGGCAAGTCCAACCGCCCCGTCGAAGTGATGTGCTGGACCGACACATTCGTGCATCCCATCGATGATGAAGACAACGCCATTGCTTTGATCCGCTTCGAGTCCGGCGCTATAGGGCAGTTTGAGGTCAGCTGGACCTTTCGAGGCGGGATGGACCTGCGCGACGAGGTCGCCGGTACCGAAGGAACGATATGGCTCAATCACTTCCTGCGCACGGGATTTGAGATGTTCAGCACCGGAGGCAGCGGCGGCTACGTGGCCGAGAAGTCCGAGTCCGAGAAGGGATGGCTGTTCCCCGTCGGCGACGAGGTCTCCGAGCTGGGCTACGTCGACATGTTCGAGGACATGTTCGACGCGATGGACCAGGGCCGGGAACCTCAGGAGACCTTTTACGACGGCTACGTGGTCAACGCGATCATGGACGCGTGCTACCGATCGGCCGAGTCCAAGAGGTGGGAGCCCATCGATGTCGAGTGGCGGGGCGGCAGCACGGCCCGCATCGAGCGCGCCGCTGAGACTTTCGACGGCCACGTCGTTGTCAAGTCGGAGACGCTTCCCGACGGCCGCCGCAAGATGATTCTCAAGCATCCCGACAGCGGCGAGTTCGTGGACCGCCTCGTTTGAGTTCCATGCCGAGTGGTGGCAGGATGATCATATAGGTCATCTCACCACCACTCGGCATTCGGAGTGCGCTTATTTTGTTCCAATCCCTATGTTCACCGGTCCCGTGAGGACGGCGGGGCCGTTGCTGCCCGATCGTTCGCGGAGCATGCCGTCGAGCACCTTCCGCATGGTTGCTTGCTGCTCCTTCGTCAGATCGGCGGTGAGCATGCCGGCGATGGGGTTGCTGTTCAGCACCCAGTCCCACATCTCTTGGCCAGACCTGAACTCCAGTCTCTCTACAGATGTCTCGACCCTGACGTCCTCCAGCCCGGCATCGCCCAGTCGTTGGTGGAGCACTGCGGGATCCGACACCTGAAACTCGAGCGGGGGAGGATCGTGGGGCAGGCCGGCGAAGTCGGGATCGACGCTCTTGAACGCTGCGATGAAGATGTGAAGGAACTCAATGCCGGCCGGTGAGCCATAGGCGATCAGCAACACCCGCCCTCCTGGTTTGGTCACGCGCACCATTTCTCGCAATGCGCGTGGCTGATCCGGCACCAGCATCACGCCGAACTGCGAGCCGGTTATATCGAAGGTGTCATCTTCGAGATCGAGCGCGTGGGCATCCATGACTCGCCCCTGCGCGTCGGAGAGTTTCTCTTGGCGTGCCCGAGCCTCGAAGCACTCGATCATGGCCGGGGACCAGTCCGTCGCCAGAACTTGGGCGCCAAGCCGCGCCGCCGGAAGGCTCAGTCCCCCCGGCCCCGCAGCAACGTCGAGGAAGCGATTCCCGGGCTGCAAACCCGCCAGCGATAGCGCCTCGCTCGCCAGTGGTACCTCCGTGGGTGCGACGTATCGGTCGTAGCCTCTAGCTATTGCGTTCCAAGCTTCAACCGGTGCTGCGTGTTCGTCCTGCGGCACTGCTACTTGGTCACTCATCACTGCCTCCTTGCTCGCTCCGACCGTCCATTCGGCCCCCAAGTCATCGGGACCCTGAGGCCGACATTAGAGATGAGTGGGGGCCGCGGCTAGTGGAGAACTACTCAACTCTGAAGTGAGAACAGATGGGTATTTCTATGTAGTCGTGACTAGACGAGTCGGTGCTCGTAGGCGTAGGCGGTGGCCGCGGAACGGGAGGACAGGCCGAGTTTCGTGAAGATGTTGCTGACGTGGCGGGCAACCGTCCTCTCACTGAGGAAGAGCTCGGTGGCAATGGCTCGGTTGGTCTTGCCCGAGGCCACCAGCTCTAGAACCTGCACCTCGCGCCGGGTAAGCCCACCTGGGGCTTGACCTGAGGGGCCGGCCATAAGCTGCGCCACCCGCTCGAGGTCGGGCACGGCACCGAGTTCCTCGAAGGCGGCGCGGGCGGCGTCGACCTCCATCTCCGCGCTGCTGCTGTCCCCGAGGGCCCGGCAGGCGAGCCCGATTAGCACCCGGGCGCGGGCCGCATGATGTGGAGCGTCGAGCTCTCGGTAGGCGGCGAACGCGGCGCGGAGTTTGGTGAGAGCCGCCTGCGCGTCGCTCTCGGCCAACAGGACGGCTCCGGTGGAGCTTGCGGCGATGGCATGCAGGAACGGCGCATCAACTTGCCGTGAGATCTCCGCCAGCTCATCGGCAGCATTCCTTGCGGCTTCGACCTCATCTGCTGCGAGCACGATCTCGATGTATGCGGGGAGCAGCCGTGAACGGCCCATGGGTTCCTGCGTTTCATTCAACGCGCGTCGAATTGCCGCCGTGGCAGCACCGACTTGGTGCTGCGCGAGCCGGAGTAGCGACATGCCCGGCTCCGGTTGTCGCCCTGCGTGGCTGGCCCGGCGGTAGGCCTGTTCCGCTTGCTCGAACTCGCCACGCAGGCGCTCGATCTCCCCCAACTGGTAATAGGCAGAGCCGAGCGAATCCCATGCCGTGGGACCCGAGAGCCATTCACAAGCACGCTCTGCTGCTTTCAGCGCGTCGGCCCACGCCCCCTGCAACTGAAAGATCTCGCAGCGATGGACGAGGCAGTTCCCCCGATAGGGGACGAGGTCGGGCTGAGAGTCGCACCAGCGGGAGAGTGCTGCCGTCCATTCCCGTGCTCGTCGAAGGTCGAAGACACTGTGGCACAGGTCGATGACTGCGCAGTAGGCGACCCCGGCGACGAGTGGCGAAACCTCGCCTGACACGACGGCGATCATGAGCTCGTCGAGTAGCGCCGTGCCCTCACTTGCTCGTTGCTGCATGATCAGAGACTGGCCGCACCCTAATCTAGAGAGCGTCATGACGTCGGGATCGTTGAAGCGTTCCGCGATCGGACCTGCTTGCTCGAAGATCGAATGCGCCGTGTGAGGATCGCCCTGGAACATGATCGGCAGAGCTGTCAGGAACAGCAACCAGCCTTGCTCGGGGCAATCCTCTTGTGAGCTCTCCAGGACCCGCCGCCCGCGCGCCACCCAGCCCATGGCCGGTGCCATGTCGCCTTTGAAGAACAAGCCGCAGGCGTGCCAGAAAGCACATCTTGCTGCGGCGGGGAAATTACGGCCCTGCAGATAGGAGTGGTGAGCGCGCGTGCAAGCATCGGCGGATGCGTCATCCTTGCCGACCATGTACGCCGCAATCGCAAGCCGCTCGAGATCCTCGGCCTCCAAAGGATCATCTCGATCGGCATCGGACAAACGTGCAAACGCGTCGCCCCACACTTGCTTGCCGAAGGATTCTCGGCCTTCGTGAAGCGCCTCGGTCACCATCATTCGGCCTACGATAGCGGCCCCTGCGCCGAGTGGTGGCAGGATGATCATATAGATCATCTCACCACCACTCGGCATCAGGGCTCGAAGCTCATGATCGTCGCAGTCATCCCATCGATGGGAGTCATGTGGTCGCTTCCCTCGCGCCGGGGGAGGAGGTAGTCGCCCGACTCGGCCGCACGGCGCATCATTTCGTGCAGCTCGTCCTTGGAGATCTCTTTTCGGCGGGCGACATCGACGCCCACCATACGGAAGGTGGTGGTGAGTGTCTGTGCGGGCTCGAGCTCACCGGCGAGCTCGTAGGCGAGGCCCGCGTGATGACAGACGTCCGCATCGCCCGAAGCGTCGACGACCACAGTCGCGGAGACGGTCTGCAATCCTGATTTGGTGGCGAGCAGGAGCTCGGTGATCCGGCCGTCGACCACCTGAGCATTCTGCACGATGGCGTGCAGCAGTACGCGAGCGCCGGACCTGATGACGAGGTTCTCCCAGACGACCTTGAGGTGCTCGGCAACATAGTGATACCGGTACCCGCGCCGTAGGTGTTGGGCCGCTCCACGATCTCACCCAGCAGTGACAGCTCGGCAACGACGTCGTCTCCGATGCCCGAAACGACCTTGCGGGGGATTTCTCCGGGTGTGTAGAAGCCGTAGAAGGTGTCGAGGACTGCGGTGGAGTTGCCGCCCAGAAAGGGCAGCTTCTCGATCAATAGCACGGATGCTCCACTGCGAGCCGCCGAAATGGCGGCAGACGATCCCGCGGCCCCCGAGCCCACGACCACGACGTCGAAGTGACCGTAGTTCGCTACGCCGAAGTTCACTTGATGTAGGGCGTCAACACATCACGTGCGAGGAGAAAGCCCCTCTTCACGAGCTCATCCGAGCCCTCGAACTTCCGGTCCTCGTGCTCGATGGAGACGGCGTAGTCGTAACCCACTCGATAGAGACTTGAGAAGAACATTCGCCAGTCGACCTGACCCAGTCCCGGCAATCTGGGCACCTGCCAACCCATCCCCAGCGACATGATCCCGTGGTCGTAGAGGCCCTTCGCGTCGATCTCGAGGTCCTTGGCGTGGACGTGGTAGAAGCGTTCGCCGAACTCATCTATCGCGCACTGGAGGTCGATCATCTCCCATACGAGGTGCGAGGGGTCGAAGTTGAGGCCCACGTTCTCCCCCAGCTCCTCGAACATCGTCCGCCAGATCGCAGGGGCATAGGCCAGATTGTGCCCGGACGGCCATTCGTCGGCAGAGAAGATCATCGGGCAGTTCTCAATCGCGATTCTCACTCCGGAGTCCGCCGCGTGGGCCACGATGTCGGGCCAGACCTTCTTGGCTTCACTCCAGTTATCGTCTTGCGACTTGGAGGCGTCGGCTCGTTCAACTTTGTGACCGTGCCGTCGGGCTCCGTCACGCTGATGTTGGCGCGTGTAGAGCCCGAGATCGGAACCTGTATGGATTCGATGCCCTCTCCTTCGAGAAGCTTTGCCAGCTGGACCCCTTCGGAGCCCCCGGCCGGCAGCACCGCGATGGCTTCGTGCCCGTGCGCGAGGAGAGCTCCGACTATATTGACGCCCTTCCCGCCGGGATCGACACGATTTGCGCGTGCCCTTGCCACCACTCCTCGGACAAGCGCTTCGACCTCAACCGTCCGGTCGACGCTTGGATTCGGTGTCAGCGCCACGATCACGCGCGCAACACCTTTACCCCGGTGCTTTCGATCTCCCTGCTCAGCTCTGAGTTGAGCCCGGAGTCTGTGATCAGCGTGTCGACGTCTTGGAGTGAGCCGAATCGCATGAAAGTGTCGTTGCCGAACTTGGTGTGATCGGCGAGCACGACCGAACGACGCGCGGCACCGATCATCGCCCGCTTAACTGCAGCCTCGGTTGGGTCGGGAGTGGTGAGTCCGCGCTGCACCGAGAAGCCATTGGTGCCGACGAACGCGATGTCGACAAAGGTATCCTCAAGCGCTCGCATCGCCCACACATCTACTGCCGCGAGCGTGCGACCGCGCACGCGCCCTCCTAGAAAGAGGAGGGTGAGGTTGGGCCTGCCCGAGAGCGACATTGCGATCGGCAGGCTGTTGGTGACTATGGTGAGGTCGCGGTCGTCCGGCAGTGCGTCGGCCAGTCGTGCGGTAGTCGTGCCGGAGTCGAGCAGGATCGCACCTTCGGTGGGAAGTTCCCCGAGCGCGGCCTTGGCGATGCGCTCCTTCTCGGCCGTAAGGATCGCGTCCCTGGTGGCCAGGCCCGGCTCAAAGCCGATCCGGTCGAGCGGGATGGCCCCGCCGTGAACTCGACGAAGCAGACCGTGACGTTCGAGCGCGGTCAGGTCTCGGCGGATCGTTTCCGTGGTGACCCCGAGCTGGGGGGCGAGAAGAACGACCTCCACCCGTCCCCGCTCGCGCGCCTCCTGCAAGATCCGCTGCTGCCGCTCCAAGGCGTACATTGTTGGTTTCCCCCCGAAAATTCTGCTCTTTCCTGTGTTTACCTGGTTTACGGTGGGAAGTCAAGCCCCTGAGCCGGGGGAGCACATGGAGAAATAGGAAGGTGGCCTTGCGGCTCGAGGGCGCGCACAGCCCAGGCGACCGTCAAGGTGACCTGCTCGCCGAGTGGCGGATTGTGGTTGTAGAGCAACCGCCGGCCACCGCGGGGCCGGGAGCGTGGACTAATATCAGGGCATGGGGCGCACCCAGGTCTTTGGGATCGTCCTCGCGGGCGGAGAAGGCAAGCGGTTGATGCCTCTGACCGCGGACAGGGCCAAGCCGGCGGTGCCGTTCGGCGGCAGCTACCGGCTCGTCGACTTTGCACTCTCGAACCTCGTCAACGGCTCTCTGAGACGAATCGCCGTGCTGACTCAATACAAGAGCCACAGCCTCGACAGGCACATCTCGCAGACATGGAGGCTGTCGTCGATCCTCGGCAACTACGTGACGCCGGTTCCGGCCCAGATGCGGCGCGGCCCCCGTTGGTTCGCCGGCTCCGCAGATGCCGTCTATCAAAGCTTCAACCTCATCTACGACGAGGAGCCCGAACACGTCTGCGTGTTCGGTGCCGACCACATCTACAGGATGGACCCGCGCCAGATGCTCGAGTTCCACATCGCCACGGGGGCCGGGGTCACGGTTGCAGGAATACGAGTACCGAGATCACAGGCAGGAGCGTTCGGCGTCATCGAGGCCGCCGACGACGGACGAATGATCGAGGCCTTTCTGGAAAAGCCGCAGGATCCCAAGGGCCTGCTCGATGCACCCGATCAGGTCTATGCCTCGATGGGAAACTACATCTTCACCACCAAGGCGCTGATCGATGCGCTGAGCATGGACGCCTCCGACGAGGACTCCGCTCACGACCTCGGCGGCGACATCATTCCGACGATGGTCGAGAGGAGGGAAGCCGCGGTCTACGACTTCACCGGCAATCATGTGCCCGGCTCCACTGATCTCGATCGTGACTACTGGAGAGACGTGGGGACGCTGGACGCCTATCACGAGGCTCATATGGACTTGGTCTCTGCTCAACCTGCATTTAGTCTCTACAACTCGCAATGGCCGATCTATACATGGAACGATCCCCTCCCGCCGGCCAAGTTCGTGCACGAGAGCGAAGGACGGGTGGGCCGGGCCGTGAACTCGATGGTTAGCGGCGGGGTCGTCATCTCTGGAGGCGAGGTGCGCTACTCGGTGCTGTCGCCGGGAGTGAGGATCAACTCCTACTCGACCGTCGATCACTCTGTGCTGATGCACGGCGTCAAGGTGGGCCGCCACGCAGTGGTTCGTAACGCGATCATAGACAAGAACGTGAACATTCCCGAGGGCGCGCGCATAGGCGTCGACCTGGAGCTCGACCGTGAGCGTTTCACGGTCTCGCCGGGGGGCATAGTGGCGATAGGAAAGAACCAGAAGATCAACTGACCGTAGCTGCGGTGGTCAAAGTGCAGCAGTCGTATACCAGCTACAAAAAACGGTGGTGCACTCGTGACGGTGGATTCCACCCGGTGGGCTCGAGCTCAGACCAGGCGGCCCGCCAGCAGCGTTGCCGCCAACGCGACCATCGCCCACGTCAATGCCTTCAAGGCTCGCTCGAGCGGGACCAGCAGCCCATCTCGTTGCAAGTGCTGAACTTCTCCGGTCACCAGCTCGAGCTCGCCCTCCACGCGCACGACTCGCCGCCGCAGGTCGCGCGCCGGGGTGCTCAGGGCACGTTGCGCGTATGACAACGCGAATGCCGCAGTCGCGCCCAGGAGAGCGACCACGGTGATGGTCTCTGCTTGCGCGTAGTAGGACACCAGCACGGGGAACGACCCCCACGACGCCGCGAACCAAGAATCAGAGTGAAAACAGCCGGAGAACCATTCCAGGTTGTAAGCCACGACCAGGAACACCCCCGCGGCGATCAGCGGCACAAGGCCCGGGCCCGCCAAGCCGATTCCGTAGATGCCCACTCCCACCGCACCGATCAGCGCGCCTACGGCCGCCCGCCTCAGGCTCGCATCAGAAAGCGAGGTCTTGAGGGGGCGTCCATTCACTTCATCGAGGGCATGGGCCGCCACGCCGACCGCAAGGAAGAACGCGATGAGACTCAGCGCCAGGCGGAACAGGTCCAATTCGGGTGCGAGACAGGCGCCGATGACGACATAGCAGAGGTGCCACAGCGTGTAGGGAGGATGCAGCACGGTCAGCCATTGCCCGGCGATTCCGTTACCGCCCGCATAGAAGGCGGGAGACAGCGGCCGCTCGTTCATCTCTTGTGCCCCCACATGACAAGGCCGCTTCCCAAGCTCATCTTGCTCACGACAATATCGCGCATGCCCGCGCGCTCCCATGCCCGCACAGTCTGCTCGAGCGGATACGAGCGGTAGTGCTCGCTGATGTTGGGCCCGAGGAACCGGCCCACTCGCAGCCAGTCTCTTCCGCCGCCAAGCCAACCGATCACCGGAAGCAAGAAGCGAGTGTGCAGCCACCATCCCCAACGCGCCCAGTGGCGCTCTGGTACCGCGAACTCGAGGTTTGCCATGATCCCGCTCGTCTTCACCACGCGCGCTAGCTCGCGCAGCACGGCCTCTGGATCGGCAACATAGCGCAGCAGGTAGGTGAAGGTCAACGCATCGAAGCTCTCGTCGGGGAAGGGGAGCGTCTCAGCGTTTGCGAGGGTGCAAGCTATGCGGTGCTCGTAGCCTCTGGCTGCAACAAGCGCGTGGCCTCGTCCCAACATGTCTTCAGAGATGTCGAGTGCCACGGTCCATGCGTTCGTGCGGCGAGCGATGGCAAGGGCGACTCCGCAAGTGCCGCTGGCAACATCGAGCACGGTCCCGGGGTCCGCGCGGACCACTTCCTGCACCATCGCCTTGTGCCAGCGCCGGTTCTGCGCAAAGGAGAGGACTTCGCCGAGCACGTCGTAGCGTCCCGGAAGCCCCGCGAACAGGCTCCGGGCAAAGCGACCGCTGCGCACTTCGTCCGTGGCGCCAACCTCCGATTCGTCATGTCTGCGACAACCGTCGCAACTGTTCTGCGGAAATCCTAATAGAGATCGCACGGACGCGGAGGGGGAAAGCGGTAGACCTCTACCGGCAACCACCCATTTCGGTGGCCGGCGGTAGACGGTCGACCGTGAGCCACCACGGTTGGGGTGGGCAGAGCGTATCAGCCAATGACCCTGAAGGCTCCGAGCCGCGGTGGGATCGTTAAGCTTTGAAGAACCTTTCCAGGTCCTCGGGGGGCTGGGGCCGGCCGAGATGATAGCCCTGGGCCAGATCGCAGCCGAGCGCCTTGAGCCGATCGAGCTGGTCCTCGGTTTCGACTCCTTCGGCAACTGCGGCCAGGTGCATGTTGTGTGCCAGGTTGATGACGGTCGCCGTTATCGCGGAGTCGCCTGCGTCATCTTCGATGCCCTGCACAAAGGAGCGGTCCACCTTGAGGACATCGACCGGGAAACGCTTGAGATAGCTCAGCGACGAGTATCCGGTCCCGAAGTCGTCGAGAGCCAGTCCCACCCCCAGCCCGCGCAGGGCGGCTATGGTTTCCATCGTGGGGCGGCCCACTCCCATGAAGACTCGCTCGGTGATCTCGAGACAGAGAAGTCCGCTCGAGGTGCCGCATGAGTTTAGCCCCGCTCGAACCAGGGTCTCGAACTCGGGCCTGGAGAGGCTCTGAGCAGAGACATTGAGCGACAGTGACATCGAATTCCAGCCCTGATCTGCCCAACGTTTGAGCCTGCGACACCCCTCCTGGACCACCCAGGTGTCGATGTCGACGATCAACCCCGACTCTTCCGCGATCGGAATGAAATCGGCCGGTGTCAACAGCCCCCGGCTGGGGTGTTGCCATCTGATCAAGCCCTCGGCTCCCACTATCCGATCTTCACCGAGACTCATCTGGGGCTGGTAGTAGAGGCATAGCTGGTCGTTCTCGATGGCGGCCCTTAGCTCGTTCTCGATCTCTAGCGTCTGCACCACTCCGCGCCGAAGGCTGACGTCAAACACTTCGTGGCGCCCGCGCCCGTCTCCCTTTGCCTTGTACATTGCGGCATCCGCATCTCGAACCAGTGCTTCGGGAGAATCGGCCGGTGATCTCGACAGAGCGATGCCGATGCTGGCCGACAGCACCGCCTCTGTCGTGCCCAACTCGAGGGGAAGGGCAATCGCGTCTCCGATCCGAGTCGCGATCTCCCGAGCCTGGTCGATCGACTCCACTTCCTCGCACAGGATGACGAACTCGTCGCCGCCGAACCGGGCGACCGTGTCGCTGGGGCGAAGCAAACCCTCGAGCCTATGAGCAATCGCTACGAGTGCCCTATCTCCGGCCTGGTGACCAAGACTGTCGTTGATGATCTTGAAACGGTCGAAGTCCACGAACATGATCGCGAGGCAACCGCTGGACCAGCGCTGAGAACGGGCGAGCGCTTGCCCGAGACGGTCGAGAAGCAAAGTTCGATTGGGAAGACCGGTCAAAGAGTCGTGCATCGCCTGGTGTATGAGCTGTTCCTCGGCTCGTTTGCGGGAAGTGATGTCGGCCACCTGATGGATCAGGTGGAGGAGGTGCCCGGAGGCGTCCGTGACCACAGACACCACGAGCTGGACCCAGATGCTCTTACCGGAGCTGTGCAGCAGCCGCTTCTCCACCTGATAACTGGTGACGACACCCGAGAGGATTCGCTCGATATGAGGACCTTCCGCCGCTACGTCGTTCTCGTGGGTGATCCTTTCAGTCGTCGTCGTCAGTAGCTCTTCCTCCGAACGACCCAAGAGAGAGCAAAACGCGGGGTTGGCTTGTTCGATGCGCCCGTCGAGACTTACCATCGCCATGCCGTTTAGTGCGTTGTCGAATGTGAGACTGAAGGTATTGCTGATTCGCTCGCTGGTGGCACGCAATCGATCCTCGAGTGACTTGCGCTCTGTGATGTCGTGAAGAACGCCGACACCGCCCACGGCGTCTCCATCCTTTCCACAGAGAGGAGCGAAGCTCCCGTCGTAGTAGGAACATTTGCCCGTATCCAGCTGGACGTGGGCTACGTTCGAGAACCCAGCCGAACGGCTTTCGAGCGCAGCTCGAAACAATTCCCGCTCCGCTGATTCCTCGAAAGAGGACAAGACGTCGGAGACGTTTTGACCCAGCGCCTCAGAGCGGACGACCCCGGTGATT
The DNA here is from genome assembly GCA_030859735.1 of Actinomycetota bacterium. Taxonomy (GTDB): domain Bacteria; phylum Actinomycetota; class CADDZG01; order CADDZG01; family WHSQ01; genus JACDAL01. The sequence goes on along the minus strand of JALZJN010000091.1, from coordinate 552 downwards.
CTCGTCATGGCCGGGTTCCATTCGGTGAGCTTCATAGTGTCGTCGAAGGCGAACACCCCGTCCACGGTGCTGGACACCACCGTCTCTGCGAAATCGCGCGCTTGAGCGATCTCCTCCTGCGCGTTCTTGCGCTCAGTCACGTCCCGTAGGAAGGCGTTGAAGGACAAGCCATCGTGCTGAACGAGCGGCCACACCGTGAGTTCTATGGGAATCTCGTGCCCGTCGCGATGCAGCGCGGACAACTCGAGAGTTTGATTCATTATCGTCGGAATCCCACTGTCGAGATAGCGGGCCAGTGCCTTTTCGTGCGCGGCTCGAAGGCGCAGTGGGATCAGGGTCTCTGCGAGGTCGCGGCCAATCGCCTCGTGGACCGACCATCCGAACAGGGAATGGGCTTTGGTGTTCCAATCCGTGATCGTGCCTTGTTTGTCCATGCCTACGAAGGCGTCATTCGCCGTCTCCATGATCCGGCGCGCTCGTTCCCCGGTGTCCCTGAGAGCATCGCGAGCCCGTTCTCGTTCCACGATCCGACCGAGCTGGGCTCCCACGTGG
>JALZJN010000053.1 GCA_030859735.1 Actinomycetota bacterium | reverse complement strand
GGCCCTCGTTGGAATGGTAGACATCGGCCTTGTAGCCGGCCAGCTTCAGCGCCCGCACTCCACCGATCCCCAGAACGATCTCCTGGCGCAGCCGGTGCTCGCTGCCGCCGGCATAGAGACGATCGGTGACCTCACGCTCGAAGTTGCCGTTGTCCTCGATATCGCAGTCGAGCAACAGCAGACCAACCCGGCCGACCTTTGCCAGCCAGATTTGGGCGGCGCAGGGCACCCCGGCCATGTCGACCTCGACTTTGAGAGGTGCCCCGTCGGGTGCCGACATCAATGTCAACGGCATGTCGTGGGGGTCGAAGGAGGGGTAGCGCTCCAGCTGCCAGCCGTCCGAGCTGAGCTGCTGACGGAAGTAGCCCTGCCTGTAGAGCAGACCAACACCGACCATGGGGATGCCGAGATCGCTGGCGGCCTTGAGGTGGTCTCCGGCGAGGACGCCGAGGCCGCCCGAGTATGTCGGGAGGGCCTCGGTGATGGCGAACTCGGGCGAGAAGTAGGCGACTCTGAGCGGCGGCGAGGAGGTATGTGCCTGATACCAGCGCGGCTCCCTCAGGTAGCGCTCGAGGTCTGCCGCCACTGCAGCTAGGAAAGCCATGAACGGCTCGTCATCGATGAGCTGCTCGAAACGCTCTCTCGGCACCAGCCCGAGCATCCGCACCGGGTCGTGGCCCGAACGCTCCCAGGTCGCCTCGTCGACCCAACGGAAGAGGTCAACCCCGCGGTCGTTCCAACTCCACCGGAGATTGGAGGCGATGGACTGCAGGGCGCGCAGCGGCTCGGGCAGGGAAGCCCTCACTGCGAAACTCCTAATTGCCTTCATCGCACTCCTTGCTCATTGCGCCACTCATTGCGCCGGTACATGTTGGTTTGCTCAGGTCGCCGAGGCGACCTTTCTATACTGTCCTCTGGCCGCGCGTCCATCCTGACCCGCGCCCGCTGTGCGACGATGCCCACCGTTCCACCATCGGCAGCAATGGGCACCGCATGAGAACAGATCGGCCGAAAACGAAGGGGTACGATGAAGTCCTATCTCAGCCGCGGGCACGTGACCATCGAGCGCGTCTCACCCCAGATCGACGGGGGACGCTACCGCCCCAAGGCTGTGGTCGGGGATTCGGTGCCCGTCCAAGCCGACATCATCCGCGACGGCCCTGATCTGCTGCTGTGCGTGATTCGCTACAGGGGACCCGGCGACGCACGGTGGTCCGAGGCGCCGATGCGGCTTCTCGACAACGACCGCTACGGAGGCGAGTTCACGCCCACGAGCATCGGGCTGTACAGGTTCACCATCGAGGCGTGGACCGACCATTTCGGGACCTGGGCGCGCGCCCTCGCGCGCAGAGTCGAGGCGGGTCAGGACGTCGAGCTCGAGCTCGAGGAAGGCGCCCTCCTGTTGAAGGAGCACTTGCGGCTCGTTCCGTCGAGAGACAGGAAGAAGCTGGAGCGAGTCCTCGAGGTCCTACGCACCGGCAGCGGCAGCACCACGGGCGGCTTCAAGGACAAGCGGGTGGCGGCAATTCTCGATCCCGGGCTCCGGGACGTCATACGGGTGCATCACAGCCGAAGAGGCTCGAGCACCTACAAACCGGTTCTCGAACTTAGAGTCGATCGTGAACGTGCTCGATCGGGAGCATGGTACGAGTTCTTCCCCCGCTCCACGGGCCGCAGGGGAAAGCACGGGACCTTCGTAACCGCAACCCGCCTGCTGCCCAAGATCGCGGCCATGGGCTTCGACGTCGTCTATCTGCCTCCCATCCACCCGATCGGCGTGACCGACCGCAAGGGCAAGAACAACACTCTCGACGCCACTCCCACAGACGTGGGGGTTCCATGGGCTATCGGGGCCGCCGAGGGAGGCCACACGGCCGTCCACCCCAAGCTCGGGAAGATCGAGGACTTCGACGATTTCGTGGCGGCCGCAGAAAAGCTGGGGATCGAGGTCGCGCTCGACTTCGCTATTCAGTGCTCGCCCGACCACCCTTGGGTCAAGGAGCACCCGGAATGGTTCCATCACCGACCCGATGGGACGATCAAGTACGCGGAGAATCCTCCCAAGAAGTACCAGGACGTCTACCCCGTCAACTTCGACACGGCCAACGCAGAAGAGCTGTGGAAAAACCTCAAGGCGATCGTCGACTTCTGGATCTCGCACGGCATCAAGATCTTTAGAGTCGACAACCCGCATACCAAACCCTTCCAGTTTTGGGAGTGGCTCATCGGCTCGGTACAGGACGAGCATCCCGAAGTCATCTTTCTGGCCGAGGCGTTCACGCGTCCCAAGGTGATGCGCAATCTCGCCAAACTCGGGTTCAGCCAGTCCTACACCTACTTCACCTGGCGGAACTCGAAGTGGGAGATCATCGAATATCTCACCGAGCTCGCCCAGTCGGAGATGGCCCTCTATTTTCGGCCCAACTTCTTCGTCAACACCCAGGACATCCTCCACGAATACCTCCAGATCGGGGGTCCTCCTGCCTTTAAGATCCGGCTCGTGCTCGCCGCCTTGCTCTCGCCCACCTACGGCGTCTATTCGGGCTTCGAGTTCTTCGAGAACGTCCCCCTGAAGCCGGGGTCAGAGGAGTATCTCGACTCAGAGAAATACGAGCTACGGTCACGTGACTACACTGCCGAAAACACCCTGATGCCCTACATCTCACAGATCAATGAGCTCCGCCGCAAGTACCCGCCCTTGGGCCGTCTCACTAACCTTCACTTCCACTCCGCCGACAAAGACAGCATGCTCGCCTTTTCCAAATCGAGCCCGGGGGCTGATCCAATTCTGGTGGTCGTGAACCTCAACCCGTTCCGCTGGGAGGAATGCACGGTCCACCTCGACCTCTCCGAGCTGGGGCTCGATTCGTCCCACCCCTTCGAGGTTCAGGACCTCATCACCGACGCAAGCTATCTGTGGCACGGTGCCGACAACTACGTGAAGCTCGATCCCTGGCGCGAACCGGCGCATATCTTCGTGGTCCGGAAGTAGGGCACCAAAGTGGCTGCACCGGCCCGGGACTCCAACTGGTTCAAGACTGCGGTCTTCTACGAGCTCTATGCGAGGAGCTTCTTCGATGCCAACTCCGACGGCTACGGTGACTTCAATGGACTGGTCGAGAAGCTCGATTATCTCGAGTGGCTCGGCGTGGATTGCATCTGGCTCTTGCCCTTCTACCAGTCTCCCCTGAAGGACGGCGGCTACGACATCTCGGACTTCTACTCGATTCTGCCCGAATACGGGAACCTGAACGATTTTATGGAGTTCCTCGAAGCGGCGCACGAGCGCGGCATGAGGGTGATCGCCGACATGGTCATGAACCACACCTCGGATCTGCATCCCTGGTTCCAGGAGTCCCGCGTCCCGGGCTCTGCCAAGAGGGACTGGTACGTGTGGGCCCACGACGAAAGCAGATACGCGGACGCCCGCGTCATCTTCGTAGACACGGAGCGCTCCAACTGGACCTGGGACGAGGAAGCCCAGGCCTATTACTGGCACCGCTTCTTCAGCCACCAACCCGACTTGAACTACGACAACGCCGAAGTGCAGGCACAGATGATCGCTGTGCTCAAGTTCTGGCTGGACTTGGGACTCGACGGCTTCAGGCTCGATGCCGTTCCCTATCTCTTCGAGCGGGAAGGGACCAACTGCGAGAACCTCAAGGAGACTCACGAGTTCCTGAAGCGAGTGCGCAGGGAGATCGATTCGTCCTACGACAACGTCGTCCTTCTGGCCGAAGCCAATCAGTGGCCCAGCGACGTGGTCGAATACTTCGCGTCCGGCGACCAGTGTCACATGGCCTTCCACTTCCCGCTGATGCCGAGGATGTTCATGGCCGCCCGCCGCCAAGTCCGCTACCCGATCGTAGAGATACTGGAGCAGACTCCCAAGATCCCCGACAATTGCCAGTGGGGCATATTTCTCCGGAACCACGACGAGCTCACCCTCGAGATGGTCACGGACGAAGAGCGCGACTACATGTACAACGAGTATGCCAAAGATCCTCGTATGAAGCTCAACGTCGGAATCAGACGGCGGCTCGCTCCTCTGCTCGAGAACTCTACGAACCAGATGGAACTGTTCCACGCCATGCTGCTGTCACTTCCGGGAACCCCCATCGTCTACTACGGGGACGAGATCGGCATGGGTGATAACATCTATCTGGGAGACCGCGACGGGGTGCGCACCCCGATGCAGTGGAACGTGGACCGCAACGCCGGATTCTCACGGGCCGACTTTGCACAACTCTATCTGCCGGTGCTCCTGGACCCGGTCTACGGCTACCAAGCGGTAAACGTCGAGGCCGAGATGCGGGACCAGAACTCCTTTCTCCACTGGTTTCGGCGGCTGCTGGCCGTTCGCAAACAGCATCCGGTATTCGGACTGGGCAGCTTCGAGGCCTGCCACCCGAACAACCCTGCCATCTTCGCCTTCCTGCGCGAATACGAAGACGACATCGTCTTGTGCATCAACAATCTGTCGTCGCGAGCTCAAGCAGCAGAATTGGACATGTCTGCATACGCCGGAATGTACCCAATCGAGCTGCTGGGCCGGGAGCGCTTTCCCAGGATAGGAGAGCTCCCTTACCTTCTCACGTTCGGCCCTCACGCCTTCTATTGGTTTCAACTGGTCAACGAATGATCCGAGTCGATGGCTTGGCCGCCTCGCTCCCCCAAAAGAGATGGTTCGGAGCCAAAGAGCGGGTGATCACCGGCGTCTCTCTGATCGACGAAACGGTCGTGGACGAGGGGCCTCCTCCTCTCACGGCCGCCCTGGTCCGGATCGAGTTCTCCGATGGAGGCTCGGACGTCTATCACTTACTCCTGATCGCGGACGACGAGCTCCAAGACCCCTTCGAGAAGGATTTCGATCGGCTAGAAGCATTGGGCAGGCACATGGCACACGGCTCCACGCTCAGGGGCACGCAGGGCAGCTTTCGCTTCTCTGGGGCGGGACTCGACCCGATGTCCGAACCCGGGCAGAGCTCGGTGCGCACGGTGTCCTCTGAACAATCCAACAGCTCGGTGATCTTCGACGAAGAGATCATCATGAAGGTCTTGAGGCGAGTCGAGCCCGGCCCCAATCCCGAGCTCGAGATGGCTCGTCTGCTGACCGGAGAAGGATTCGACCACATCCCGCCACAAGTAGGCGAGCTGCGCTACGAGCCCGACGAAACCGACTCCGAAGCGGACTTCTACGATCTGGGAATCGCCCAGCATTTCCTCCGTGATGCCAGAGACGGCTGGCAGGAAGCCCTGACGCATGTGGACCGGCTCCTTCGGAACGCCTCGCTCCTCGATCCGCAGAACATTCGGAGCAGCGTCGAAAAGGAGGCTTCGCAAATCCTCGAAGAGATAGAGCAGCTTGGCGAGGTGACTGCAGCACTCCATGTCATGCTGGCTCGCGACGGACTTGATCTCGAGTTTTCCGCCGAGCCCATCGACTCGGCGGACCTCAAGCATTTGGCGGAACGCGTCAACGACTCCTTGGCGCAAGCCAACAGCAGAGGAGACCTGGAAGGCCTTGCCGAGGGAGTGACTCGCGTCATCGCGCCCCTGGCAACGGTCTCCGACCCCGGTGCCAAGACGCGAATCCACGGTGACTATCACTTGGGACAGACCATGCTCACAGAACGCGGTTGGATGATTTTGGATTTCGAAGGCGAGCCGACCAGGAGCCTCGAGGCTCGCAGGAGAAAGGAAACTCCGTTGCGAGACGTTGCCGGCATGTTGCGCTCGTTCAGCTACGCGGCCACCGCTGCTGTTTTCAACCGAGCCGACCCCGGATCCTCCGAGTGGCTCGAGCTCAAGCCCATCGCGGAGGAATGGGAGGATCTCGCTCGCGAACGTTTCCTGCGCGCTTACCTTCGCACTTCACATGAAGGCGAATTTCTTCCGGATGAGGAAAGCACGGGGATAATGCTGAACGTGCTCGAGATCGACAAGGCTTTGTACGAGCTGGCATACGAACGTAGTCACCGGCCGGCGTGGGCCCGGATACCGCTCGAGGGTATACGGCACGCGATCGAGCGGGAGGGAGAGCGATGAGCCAGGCGCCCGCGTGGGAAATCGACCTTCTACGACGAGGTGAGCTCGCCAATCCTCACGGCTTGCTCGGAAAACATCACACCTCCGAAGGTGTGGTCGTGCGGGCATGGCGGCCGGGGGCAGAGGCGGTCAACTGCGTCTTCAACGGACACCTGGCGGGAAAGCTGGTGAAAATCGATTCCGCAGGCCTCTTCGAAGCGACTCTCGATTCCGATCCCGGCTTCTACCAGCTCGAGGTCTCTTACGGTGATGGCAACACCTTTGTGCTCGAGGATCCCTACAGCTTTCCACCGACTCTAGGCGAGCTCGACCTCCATCTCATCCAGGAGGGAAGGCATCGCCGCCTCCACCACAAGCTGGGTGCTCACGTGCAGGAGGTCGAGGGGGTTGTCGGAACCAGCTTCGCGGTGTGGGCGCCCGGGGCGCGCAGTGTGCGGGTCGTGGGTGACTTCAACAATTGGGACGGCCGCCTGCACCCGATGCGCTCGATGGGATCGTCGGGAGTGTGGGAGCTGTTCCTCCCCGCTGCAGCAGACGGCGCCCATTACAAGTTCGAACTCCTCACCGAGAACCGTTCACTTCTTCTCAAGACCGATCCTTTTGCCTTTCGAACCGAGGTCCCGCCGGGCACCGGCTCGATCGTGTTCGAGACTCACCATGATTTCTCCGACGGAGAATGGATCTCGCAGCGCCGATCGTTCGACGTCTACTCGGCGCCGCTATCGGTCTACGAGGTCCATCTGGGCTCCTGGCGTCGCACTCCCCACGGAGGAACACTCACCTACAAGGACATGGCCCCGTTACTGGCGGATTACTGCTCCGAGATGGGCTTTACGCACGTCGAGCTTCTGCCCGTGGCCGAACACCCCTTTGGTGGGTCGTGGGGCTATCAAGTAGGCAACTATTTCGCACCCACCGCTCGCTACGGGTCTCCCGATGAGTTTCGCTTTTTGGTCGACACACTGCATCAGGAGGGCATAGGAGTCATCGTCGACTGGGTGCCGGCCCACTTCCCTCGGGACGAGTGGGCACTCGCCCGCTTCGACGGCACTGCACTGTACGAGCATCTCGACCCCCGCCAGGGCGAGCACCCGGACTGGGGCACCCTGATCTTCAACTACGGGCGAAACGAAGTGCGCAACTTCCTGATCTCGAACGCATTGCAATGGATCGAGGACTATCACATCGACGGACTGCGCGTCGACGCGGTCGCCTCCATGCTCTATCTCGACTACAGTCGCAAAGAAGGCGAGTGGCTGCCGAATCGATACGGCGGCCGCGAGAATCTCGAGGCGATCGAGTTCCTCAAGGAGCTGAACACGGTCGTCCACGGAGAACATCCTGGAGTAATGATGATCGCCGAAGAATCGACCGCCTGGCCGGGTGTATCGCGACCGGTGCATCTCGGCGGGCTCGGTTTCGGTCTCAAGTGGAACCTGGGCTGGATGCACGACACGCTCAGCTACTTCGCCAAGGACCCGATCCACCGCCGCTACCACCACGGCGAGCTCACCTTCAGCTTGATATATGCGTTCAGCGAGAACTTCGTGCTCCCGCTATCTCACGACGAGGTCGTCCACGGCAAGGGATCGTTGCTCCACAAGATGCCGGGTGATCGCTGGCAGCAGCTCGCCAACCTCCGCTCTCTCTACGCCTATATGTGGGCTCATCCCGGCAAGCAACTCCTATTCATGGGATCGGAGATCGCGCAACCGACGGAGTGGAGCCACGACAAGAGCGTCGACTGGCACCTCCTCGATCACCCCGAGCACCAAGGGGTTCAGCGCCTGGTCAAGGACCTCAACCGCGCCTACAAAGACATTCCCGCATTGTGGGAAAGAGACTCTACGGACGAAGGTTTCGAATGGATCGACGCCAACGACGCCGACAACAACGTCCTCTCGTTCTTCCGTTCGGGCCGCGCGGACGAGCACCTCGTCTGTGTATGCAATCTCTCCCCCACGGTCAGGGAGGGATTTCGGATAGGGCTGCCGCGCGCCGCGACCTACACGGAGGCCCTGAACACCGATTCCGAGGCTTATGGAGGAACGAACGTCGGCAACCTGGGGGCCGTGGTGGCCGAAGCCCGGCCCTGGCATGGTCTCGACCACTCCGCCATACTCACCCTGCCCCCGCTCGGGGTGCTGTGGCTTTACGGATAAGAGGAGCCAAAATGCCGGAGCAACGGAACGAAGGCACCAAGATCGATCTCGAAAAGCTCGAGGATCACGCCCGCAGCCTCTACCTCAATCGCTTCGTGGAGGCGATTCAACAGGCGCGCGGCGAGCACGGCCGCTATCTCTCGCTGCGCGCGGGAGACGAGCTGGCGATACGAGCGGCCGCAGACGGCAGCTCCGAGTGGCTGCAGCGGATACTGGTATTAGACGAGGAGTCCTCGCCGAAGGAGGGGGCCGGCTAGCTTTCTCTCTGCAGAGCTAACCCCGCTCAGCGGTGCTGGCTGACCAAAGCGTCACTGCCATAGGCTCGCCAGGAAGTCGTCCACTTCCGAGCGGTCGGGCTCCAGTCCGCGGCTCGCTGCTTCTCCCTCCGGAGCTTGTTGGACACACACCTCGAGCCGAGCCTTCACAGCGTCGGTCACGAAACGGCTCAGCTGCCCATAGCCGTGGCCGTCGTCGAGGCCCATGCGCCGGTGGTAAAAGCGAATCGGCCGATGCAGATACAGCCCGTTCCGAGCGCGCGTCAGCGCGACGTAGAAAACACGGCGCTCTTCTTCGAGGCCCTCGTCGTCGCTCAGCGCCATGTCGGACGGGATCATCCCGTCACAGACGTCGAGGACGTGAACCTCGTCCCACTCGCACCCCTTGGCGGAATGAATCGTGGACAGGATCAGGTAGTCGTCGTCTAGAAGAGGCGGGCCCGCAAGGTCCTCCGTGGAAGCGGGGGGGTCGAGCGTGATCTCGGCGAGGAAGTCCGCCCGGCTCGCGTACGCTGAGGCCATGTGCGCCAGCGCCTCCACATCTCGCACCCTCACCGCGGCGTCGGCGTAATTGCGCTCGAGCACGTCCGAGTAGAAGCCCATGACCCGGTCGAGTTGAGGCGCAGGCGCACCGTCTGACTCGCACAGGTCTGAAATCATGCTCGAGAAACGGGCCCACTCCTCGGCTTCCGCCTGCGGAGGACGTCTGAGCCCTTCGGACGCGCGGCGAACTGCACCCCCGGTGCCCACACCTAGTTGATCCATGACCGAACGCGCGGTTCGGGGACCGACCCCCTCGATCAGCTGCAGACTTCGGAACCAGCTCAACTCGTCGTCCGGGTTCTCGATGAAGCGCAACAGACCCAGGACATCCTTGATGTGCGCGGCCTCGAGAAACTTGAGCCCACCGTATTTGACGAAGGGAATGTTGCGCCGGGAAAGCTCGAGCTCCAAGCCCGCGCTGTGATGCCCGGTTCTGAACAGAACCGCTTGCTCCCGCAGCAGCACGCCGCGCTCACGCGCCTCGAGTACGCGCCCACAGACCTCATGGCTCTGCGCGCTTTCGTCCTCGCACTGGACGAGCTGAACCGCTTTCGTGCCCGATCGTTCGGACCATAGGCGCTTGGAATAGCCATCCTTGGCTTGTACGATGACCTCGTTCGAGACATCGAGGATCGGTTCTATGGAGCGGTAGTTCTGCTCGAGAAGGACCACTCTTGCCCCGGAGAACAGATCACAGAAGCTCAACATGTTGGCGGAGCCGGCGGCACGAAAGGAGTAGATCGCCTGGGCATCGTCGCCCACTGCCATCACGCCGGTCTCGGCCCCGCGCATCCCCGCGATAATCGACGCCTGCAACTCATTTGTGTCCTGATACTCGTCGACCAAGATGTGATCGAAGAGAGACTGCAGCCGTCTCGAGGCGTCGGGATGTCGCGTCAGTGCTCGCCAGTAGAGCAACAGATCGTCGTAATCGAGAACGATTCGAGCGCGTTTGCGATCCGAGTAGGCCTCGAACACCGAACGCACATCGCCGATCTCCTCCCGACACCACGGAAAGCGTTTCTCGACCACTTCGGTGAGCTTGGTCTGGGAGTTGACCGTGGCCGAATAAATCTGCTGAAGGGTCTGCTTTCGAGGAAAGCGCCGGCGGGTCGCCCCCAGGCCCAGATCGCTGCGGACGAGATCCATGAGGTCGGCAGAGTCGGAGGAATCCATGATCGTGAAGGTCGGAGGCAGTCCGATCGCTCCTCCGTAGCGCCGTAACAGCCGGTTCGCCATGGCGTGGAAGGTCCCTCCCCAGACCCTCGCCGCCTCCGGCCCCCCGGCAAGCCGCTGGGCACGGCCCAGCATCTCCTTGGACGCACGACGGCTGAAGGTGAGCAGCAGCGTCCGTTCGGGAGCGGCCCCCTGTTCGAGCAGCCGGGCGAGCCTCGCTACCAGCGTACGGGTCTTGCCGGTCCCGGCCCCCGCCACTACCAGCAGCGGTGGGCCGTCGTGGAGGACCGCCTCAAGCTGGGCCTCATTCAGCCCCCGACGCCACCGCTCGGTATTCTCATGATCGAACACTTGTTCGATCATACGTCCCTGGGGCAAGTCGCACAACTTGTGCGTTTCGCCACCGAACCGGTGGTTAGTCCCACAACCTGAGCGTTTGACCACCGGGACTTTTGACCACCGGGACTTATTGGGGCGGGGATGCCTCGCGGCCCCTCCGGAAGCCGGCCGCGTAGGTGCGCAGGCCCGCCTGGCCCCGGCGCATCATGAACCAGTGGTTGGCGCAGAAAACGGGCCTCGCCACCAGCGCCAGCCGGCGCAACAGCGTCTTGTTGGCGGTCACCCGCTCCTCGAAGAGGATGCGGGAACCTCGCTCCGAAGGCTCGATACGAAAGCGCGAGAATCCCTCGAGGTCGCCGGTCATCGCGAGCTCGAGCAGAAGGCCCTCGGGGTCGTCGATCCAACGCTCCCCCACGAACCTCAGGCTGTAGGGCAACAGTGCACGGGCACGCATCGAGTAGCGGCCGTCGCCGAGAGTCTCGGCCTCTTTGACCTCGGGCCACCACGTCGTGTACTCGGTCACGTCACGGAGCATCTCGTAGGCATCGGCCGGCGGACAGTCGAGCGACCAGGTAGTGCGAAACCAGTATGAGTTCGGATCCTTCACCGCAGAATGAGCTTAACTATCGACCGGCACGCGCTCCGGCCCATCCGAGGAGGCGATCGAGCTCCCAGAAGTTGATGATCCGCTCGCGCTCGATGCCGGCGTCCTGCGAGGCAGCAAGGGACAGCCCGACGTAAGCCAGCTCGCCGGTGGAGTGAGCATCGGTTCCTATCGAGAAGAGCGCCCCGCTGTCCTTACCGAGACGCAGGAGCTCTGGGTAGATGTCCTGGCGGTGGGGATGGGAGTTGATCTCGAGCGCGACCCCGGAGGAGGCGGCAGCCTCGAAGATGCGCGGCCACTCCGCACGGAGCCCCGCGCGGCGGCTGAAGCGCCTGGTCGTGGGGTGGCCGAGGATATTGATGAGGGGATTGGCGAGGGCACCGAGATAGCGGTCGGTCTCGTCCTCTGTGCTTCTGAGGTTTGAGTGGAACGATCCCACCACCAGGTCCAGCGGCTCCAGACTTTGGGGTTCCATGTCCCCGGCCCCCTCTTTGTCGAGGTTCATCTCGATGCCTCGCAGAACTCGCAGCTCGATCCCTTCCGCGGCGAGGCTCTCGTTGAGCCTATCGACCTCGTGTCCCTGGCGAGCCAACTCTGCCTCGTCCATGCCCCGGGCGACCTTCAGGCCCTGGGAGTGGTCGGTGATCGAGATGTAGTCGTAGCCGCGGTCTGCGGCCGCCAGCGCCATGTCTCGCAGCGTCGCCTTTCCGTCGCTGTAGGTCGAGTGCATCTGGAGGTCTCCTCGCAGCTCTCGACTCCACTCCGAATGTGGATCCAGGCTCTGGAGGGCCGACGCATAGCTCCTGAAACCCCTGCGTACAGGTGGAGGCTCGAGCAACTCTCCGGGATCGTCGAGCCAGTCGGTGATGCGGCGAGCAAGGCTGGGGCCGACTCCGGGGAGGGTTTCGAGCGATTCGGAGCGAGCGGCAACGGCGGCCGCTTCCTCGGGCCACATCAGAGCTGCCGAGGAGGCGCGACCGTAGGCTCGTCGCCGGTGCCCGTCGGCCTCGTCGGCCCGCCTCCCCAGCAGCTCTGCGATCTGGAGGTTGGTGACGCTCACGACTGCTCGATGGGCGTTCCCCTGCCCCGACCGGCTCCCAGAACATCGGCAAGGTCGAACTTTACCGGCTCCTCGAGCTGATCGTAGGTGCACGACTTTGGGTCCCTATCGAGCCGCCAGCGAACGAACTGGGCGGTGTGACGGAAGCGAACCCCCTCCATGTGGTCGTAGCGCACCTCCACAACTCGCTCCGGGCGCAGCGGCGTGAACGACAGGTCCCGGTCGGCTGCCCACCGGCTGCCCTCGGCTTTGCGAGGGGTGCGGTGGCCTGCCTCTTGCTCGGCCCACGCCCAGGGGTGCCCGTCGAAGGTGGTGACCAGCGGCTGGAGCTCGTCGAACAGCTCTTTGCGCCGGGCCAGCGGGAAGGCGCCGATGACGCCGACGCTCGCCAGCTCGCCTTCATCGTTGTACAGACCCAGTAGCAGCGACCCGATCCGCCCGGCGCCACTCTTGTGCACCCGGTATCCCGCCACGACGCAGTCGGCCGTGCGCTCGTGCTTGATCTTGAACATCACCCGCTTGTCGGGTTGGTAGACGCCATCGAGGGGCTTGGCGATGACTCCGTCGAGCCCCGCACCCTCGAACTCCTCGAACCACCGTTGCGCCACTTTGCGGTCGGTCGTGGTGGCGGTGAGATGGATTGGGGGCCGGGCCGAGGACAGCGCCTTCTCCAGAGCGCTCCGCCGCTCAAAGCAAGGCCGTCCGGTCCAGTCGGTATCGTCGAGCGCGAGCAGGTCGAAGGCCACGAAGCTCACTGGGGTCTGCTCCGAGAGCAGCTTGACCCGGCTGGCGGCGGGGTGGATACGCTGTTGCAAGAGCTCGAAGTTGAGCCGGTCGCCGGACTCGTCGATAAGCACGATCTCGCCGTCGATCACGCAGCGCTCGGGGAGATGGGCGAGCACCGCCTCGACCAGCTCGGGAAAGTAGCGGGTCATGGGGCGCTCCTTGCGGCTCCCGATCTCGACCTCGTCCGAGTCCCTGAAGATGATCGATCGAAAGCCGTCCCATTTGGGCTCGAAGCTCAGCGAGCCGTCGGGGATCGACTTGACCGGCTTGGCCAGCATCGGCGCCACCGGGGGCATGACCGGTAGTCGCATGCCGCCATTGTCACCCACCGGCGCCTGTCGCTTTTCCGGTCACGAAAGAACTTCGAATCCGACCGCGGTTGCCGCCACAGCCAGCTCTTGGTCGTGGGTGGCGAAGGCCAACTGTTCGAATGCGCTACGAGCCAGGAGCCCACTCGCCAAGTGGATCGCATCCAGCGACCCCAGCAATGTCGGGAAAGGTTCCGAGGCTCGCTCTAATACCCGTTCGTCGAGGGACACCAAATGGAAGGCTGAGAGAGCCTCGAGCACATCCGCCCGATGCCGCGCCACGACGCGATCCGCTAGGCCTAGTGGTACGCGAGCCCTGTCGATGGTGCGCAGGCATTCGAGCCTTGTGAGCTCGTTGGACACGGGCTGCACTATGCGACTCCAGGAGCGCAGTCGACCTTTCTCGGCGAGCACTACCCTCAGTAGTACCGAAGAGTCGACGTAGACGTTCAGGGCTCGCGCCGCTCCTCGAGCAGGAGCTCCAGGGAGTCGACCTTCCACTTGGCGGGCAAACGGCGCCGACTCCGGATAGCAGTAAAGGAGGTGCTTGGGGGCGTGATCCTCACCTCGCTGTGAGTAAGAGGCACGATTCGCACCATGGGTCGGTTGCGATCGGTGACGATGACCTCGTCACCCTTCTCAACCGCCCGCAAGTGCTCAGAGAGTCGATCCTTCAGTTCGGCGATCTTGACATATCTCATGGCTATATCTAGCCATATTGCCTCCAAACCGTCAAGGGGGCCGCGGAGGGGACCCCGACTGGTCGTTCAGTC
>JALZJN010000318.1 GCA_030859735.1 Actinomycetota bacterium | reverse complement strand
GATGTGACAAGGGATGCCTCAATGGAGGGGGGGCCACGTTCATCTTCCGGCCTGTCGAAGCTGTCCATGTCTGGCCGAACCAAGCCCGATGTCGGTTCGAGGAGTGCGTGGCGGCGGCGGAGGAATCGGCAAGACATCGCAAGGATTGGCCGACCAAGAAGTCGAGTCAGAACCGGCCACTTGGCGCGGCTCAAGGTGAGCTCACGCCTTCGCCTATCATCCCCGCGGGCAAACCAGCCCCGCACCTCTTGGGGGGTAAGAAGCTTGCCGTCGCTCAATCGAAGAACTTCCACCCCGCTATCCTACAATGTCAGGTTGCGCCGCGCTTGCATTTGCGGGGAAAACCGGGCATCTGGCGTCTGGAAGCGGAGAATAGGTGCATATTGAATGACATCGTAGCCGCAAACATCCGGGCAACCCGGCGATCCAGAGGATGGACGCAGGACGAGCTCGCAGGGCGGATGCGCGCCGCAGGCGTGGACTGGACCCGTGCGATTGCCGGATACGCCGAGAATGGCGCTCGTCAGATCACCGTCAATGAGCTACTGGCGCTAGCGGTCGTGTTCGATACGACTCCCGCCTATTGGCTGGCCCCCCTCCCGGAATCGTTCGAGGTAAGCGTAAGGGCCGGCGACGTGGAAGTGCCTGGGGCCTGGCTGATAGCCACGGCCGCGGCAGGTGACGCCTGTCCCCCACTTTCAGGTCAGCAGGGGCCGTCTCCGTGGGGGCGCTTATTCGAGACGCTTGCCCGCGTCGTGGAAACCGAGGGGATGTCGAGCAAGAACGCTACCCTCCTGCAACTCACACTGGCGCGCCTGCGGTCGGTGTCACGCGCCGATAACGGAGCCTGAGCCTTTCAAGGTACTTTCACGCAACAAAATCCCCCAATACAAAAGTGCAGGTCAAGTCCCCCTTTAGGCCATGAACTTCCTGATGTTCACAGCCCAGTGCTTACGGGTTATGTCGGGAATCGCGACGTGCAGGCGCGAGCCATCTACAAGCGTGGCGTCGACGAATGGACTCGACAGATCGAGCCTACGGCCGCTGTTTCGAAGCATTCGCTCGACCAGGTCCGAGACATTCTGCTCACTGAGAACAACGTTGGTGAGCACATGGCTTCCAGAGCGCGCACAGAAAACCTTACCCGGTCCGTTTATCCAGATCTCCTCCACCTCTGGATCGTCCATGAACGGCTGCAACGGCCCCAAACCGGCAACTCGGTCGAACACCGCCTTCTGGACTGCGCTCCGATCAGAAAAGCGCGGGAGATTGCTCGATTCCGTACGGACCTCGTAATCGGTCAACACCTCGTCGATGAGCTTGGACACCCCGGGCTGCCCCTCACGGGTCGGGTCGATGCCTCGCCGTCGCACGAGCTCGCGGACCTCCTGCTCGACGATTCCGACCGACCGATCCGTCATCTACGACGCCGTCCCTGCGAACCTGGCCATCATCCCGGTGCTGGGTATGCGGGCGCCAAGCGACGCGGCAAGACTGCGAATCCCGGCGGTGACGTCCGATCCTCGCTTCATCTCCCTTACGGGCACCCCCGCTTGCAGAGCATGACCGAACTCCGTTGGGACATCGGGGATGTAAGCAATCGGACGCTTGCCGAGATGTTTACGGAAGAGATCGCCAAGAGCACGCTGTTCGGCGGAACGAACGCGGTTGGCGACGATGACGACGTCTTCGTCGCGTCCGAGCTCCCGCAGTTGTTCGAATCCCCAAAGGAAATTCTTGACGCCTATAGCGTCGCCTCGGCAGACGGCAACGACGCGTTCCGCGTCGCGTACCGCCGCCCGTGCAATGCGATTCCTGCCCTCACCGGCGCCGGGGAAGCTGCTGTCGGCGGGTTCGAGGCAGAATCCGACATCACAAACAGTGAAACGGAAGGAGGCGCGGGCCACGGTAAGCAACTGGCGCCAGCCGTAGTCCGACACCTCCGGCCACATCTCCGAACGCGGCAGCCCCGGAAGGAGCACTGGGCCGGAGCGCCCGGCGCGCCTCAGATCGAGCGCGAGACGCGCCCCGTCGAGCTCCTCCTTGGCGGCCATGCGTGCGGCCCACACGATGGTGGGCAGCTCTTCGATCACGCCGAGGACCTGAAGGCAGTCGCCACCGTAGGGATCTCCGTCGATCAGGAGCGTCTCGGGTTCCGTGCTGGCGAGCTCTGCGGCCAGCTCGACCGCCAGGGTCGTCCGGCCGGGCGATCCCTTGGGTCCCCACACCGCGACCATCTTGCCCTTGGGCTGGCTGGGTTGAGTTGAGGGCAGGAACGCAGGCGCTTTTGCCAAGACATCTCGGCAGGACTCCACGATCGTGGCCGGGGAAGCGTCGGAGGGCAGGATTGCGGCCCCCAACAGCTTGAGACGCTCGCGCTCCAGAGAATCGTCGCTCAATCCGACGAGCCTTATTCCGCCATCCGCCGCTTCGTGGGCGCTCTGCCGATCGAGCCACGGCGGCACCCCCACGGACACGATCGCATCGAGGCTTCCGCCCCTGATCGTGGCGAGCACCTCTACCCGGTCGACACAGCGAAGCACCAGGTCGAGCTCCCGTTGAGCCCCGAGTTGGCCTGCGAGCAACGCTTCCGCCTCCGGATCACCCGCCAGCGTCACGATGCGCAAAGTGGTCACGGAAAGTCCCGAGCAGTCACGGTATCGACCCCCGTTCCGGCTGCGCCCTCCACGCGAACGACGTCAAGTTCGGCGCTCCGGATCGCAAAGGTCACCTCGGCCGCCTGCTGAGGTGTCACGGCGACCGTGACCCCGATGACCGACGCCTCCCCCGTAACGAGGCCACCGGCTTCTACCGGCCTTACGATCTCCACCCCCTCGGCCACCGCAACCGTGCGGGCTCGCACGTCTCCGCTGTCGAAGGTGGCGAGTACGTCAACCCGGTCGCCGGATCGCAGGTCACCTCCGACGGCGTGCTCCGCCGTAATCGGGATGGTCATCGCGCGGCCAGCGCCGACATATCGGCCCGACGCCACCCAGCTGAGCGCGATCATCTCGCCTTCCGCCACCGGGCGCGTCAGGGCAACTCCGTCGAGATCCCTGGATGCGAGCACGTAGCGGGATGTCAGCTCCGGTGGGAGCGCAACCTCGGCCCGGGCAAAGTCGGCAGCGGTGAGCGCGTGATCGCTCGGAAGATCTCGGGCCGCAACGAGGACCGGCACTGTAGCGCGCGCATCTGCAATAAGCCGCTGTGCCCCCAGGAAGGCAATCGAGAACAGCAGCAGGCCCAGAACGGTGCGCGCATTCAGCCACCCCGGAATCGCTATCCGGCGCGCCTGTGCAACATCGATGCGACACCACCTCCCCCAGGTATGTTGCTCAGCGCCCCTCAAACAGCAACAAACGTCGGCAAAGCCAGGTAAAGATGCTCATACGTGCTACGCTGTGGATGTGAGCGAGCCCAGCCGCGGAACCTCCGAGGACCCCCGGTCGGTTGTCGAGCCCCGCCTGCTCACCCTCGATGACGTTGCGACCTACCTGGCGGTGAGCGTCCGCCAGGTCTACTCGCTGGTCCGCTCCAATGAGCTGCCCGGGATAAAGATCGGGGGTCGCGGCATCTGGCGAGTTGACCGTCGTGAGCTCGACGCCTATGTGGATCGGCTCCGCCGCGAAACCGAGGAGTGGGTAAATGCTCATCCACTCAGCTCGCGCGAAGGAGTGTGATCGTGCGCATCGAACCATTCCCGACGACGAGGCTCTGGCCCGAAGCGTTGACGATCAAGTGGTCCACGCCGGCCTTGACGATTCGCCCCTGCCACTCCCCTTCGGTGGTCGAGATCCGAGCGTAGGTTCCAAGCCGGGCCGCTCTGCGCAGCAAGAGCAACAAGGTGTCATCGGCAATCTCGGGCGCCGGCCCGCTCGGGCTCACAAGTATCACGGCGAAAGTGAGCGGCACGATCAGATTGGGCGGGTTTCCGGCGGCCACGTAGTCCCTTCCCACCCGTGCGATCGGGACGCTCGCACCCCCCGCTAGTTTGAGCACGGCGGCTTTGCCCCGCCGCAGAGTCTCGACCTGACTGAGGTCCTGCAGAAGGCTGAAGGCCAAGTCCCCAGCCGCCTGCTCTTCTTCGCGCTCCACCGCCGCCTCAAAGGTGGCGTTGAGGGACGAGAGCCATCTATCGATATGAGCGTCCGCCATTGCAGCTTCCCCACGTAGCTTGTCCGAGCCGGATGATTACACAAGCTCATGCGTCCGTCAACAGGGCGAATCTATTGACAAGAAGCCTACCCTTACTGTAGGCATACGTAGGCAACCGTATGCACCAGGCCCGAATAGAAAGGCTCGCCCGTGTATGACGTCTTTGTTCCCCTCGAGGAAGGGCTGAGGCTGCTATTCGGGGCGATCACATTTCTTTGTCTTCTGCTTTACCTCGCCGGGGGAACGGCGGGCGTGCTGGCGCCGATTGGACGTCGGGCATTCCGGGGAGTGCAGGGGCGCACCATCCCCCTCCTCGGCCTCATGGTTCTGGTTGCTTCTCCTGCCCTGGCGAGACCCCGGGGCCACCGGCCACCGGTGGACACCCAGTTGACACCCTCACCGCCTTGGTCCGGCTCGATCGGCTATCCCCCTCCTCGCCTACTCGTCCGGACCGAGGCGCCCCCCTCCCCCGCCACCGAAGCTCATCCCGGCATCCACGGACGCAAGGGCTACTCGGCGCGCCGGGGGGAGCGCCTGTTCACGCGGGCCGGTGCATCCTTTGAGAGCGCCGGCCGGCGGGAGTCCATGAGGCGCCATCCCTCGGGCAGGAGCTTGGCCTCGCCGGTGACTTGTGGCGATACGTACACCGTCACGAGCGGAGACGCCCTGTGGTCGATTGCCGCCCGGGCGCTCGGCACCGAGGACCCGCGCCGAATAGCCCGCTACTGGCCTCGCATCCACCGGCTCAACCGAGCGGTCATCGGCGCGGATCCCAGCCTCATCTACCCCGGACAGGTCCTCAGGCTGCCGCCGGAGTGCAGCCCATGACCGCTCCTACTACCTGGACAGAATTCCTGCGGGCCGTCACCGTGATCGGTTTCGGGAGCGCGGCCCAAACCCTTGAGGTGGCGGCCCCGCAGGATGCCTCGTGAGCTTAGGAGACTCGTCGTGGCCACGATACTGGCCCTCGGGGCGGGGGCGGCCATGTGGCTGCTGTCCCCCGGCGGGGCGGCGCCTGAGGTTACTCCCTCCGGCCCGCCCTCGCCCAAGCGAACGGCGTCCGCCTCAACCAAAGCCGTGGCCGGGAGAGCGTCGGTTGCGACACGGCTCTACGCAGTAGCGGTGGACGAGCCGCCAGCGCTTCCGCCCGATGCAACCCCCGGGACCCGGGTCGAGCTTTGGGTG
>JALZJN010000316.1 GCA_030859735.1 Actinomycetota bacterium | reverse complement strand
TAGCGCGGCCATGTACAGCACTATGAGCTCCGGCCCGTCGATTGCCGCGTACAGCAAGACCGCGATGAACGGCGCCAGGGCGCCTCCCAATATCCCGGCGAGCTGGTAGCTCAAGGAGATCCCGCTGAAGCGGACGCGTGCTCCGAAGAGCCTGGCCATGAAACTCGCCATTGGGCCGTAAGCTGCGGCGTGGCCGACGCTGAGGCCTACTACCAGGGCGAGCCAGATGAGGACGCTTACCTTTGTGTTGAGCATCCAGAAGAAAGGAAGGGCGAACAAAGCCAGGAATACTGCGCCCCCGATAAAGACCTGTCGTTGGCCGAGACGATCGGATAGCGAGCCGAAAAAGGGTATAGTGAAGATCTCGATGCCGCCCGCGATCAGGAGCCCGGTCAAGACCGTACTACTAGGCAGTCCGAGCTGCTCGGTGACGTAGGAAAGCGTGTAGACTGCGAATATGTAGAAGGCGACATCGATGCTTATGCGAGCCCCAGTACCCAGGGCGATGTTCTTTGGGTGGGTGCTCACAACGTCGATAATCGGCGCGCGCGCCTCGGTATGTGTCTCCCTAACTTGCGAGAAGATAGGAGACTCGGTGATCCTGAGGCGGATGTACAACCCGATTGCTATGAGCAAGAGGCTTAGGAGGAACGGGACACGCCAGCCCCAGGACAGAAACTGCTCCTCCGGGAGAGCCGCAAACGGGGTGAATGCGGCCGTCGAGAGCACGAGCCCCGCGGGGGCGCCCATCTGTGGCCAGCTCCCGAAGAAGCCCCGGGTCTCGGGGGGGGAATGCTCCACCGCCATGAGCACCGCGCCGCCCCACTCTCCCCCTACGGCGAAGCCCTGTAAGAGCCGCAGTACGACAAGAGCCACCGGGGCCAGTACCCCGATCGCTTCGTACGACGGGAGGACGCCGATAAGGAACGTGGCAACGCCCATCATAAGGAGTGTGGTGACCAGCACCGCCTTGCGACCCACTCTGTCCCCATAATGGCCGAAGAACACCGCTCCTACCGGGCGAGCGAAGAACCCAACCCCGAAAGTAGCGAAGGACGCCAAGGTCCCGGCAAACGTCGAGAATCCTGGGAAAAACAGCGCCGGAAAGACCAGCGCCGCCGCCGTACCGTAGATGAAGTAGTCGTACCACTCGAGGGCTGTGCCCACGAAGCTAGCGGCCGCCACCTGTCGAACAGACGATTGCTGACCTATTGCTTCCCCGCCAACTCGTTCCATAACCTTTACTCCTCCTCTCGACTCTTGCTGCCCCGCGCAGGCACCGCGGACGAGGACTCTTCTCCGCTTACCCCCAGGGTTGTTCCACCGCCTCGTAGGAACCCGTGCGGGAGCCGGGCTTCGTTTAGGTCGACACTAACATCGAGTAGCGCTTCCCGAAGTCGGGTTACGAGTTCCCCAATGTCCGTCTCGCTGATGATCAAGGGTGGGGCGACGACTATGGCGTCGCCCGCCTGCCCGTTAATACCCAAGGCCGCCGGATACACCAACAACCCGCGATGGCGAGCGGCCTCCACGAGGCGAGCAGTGACGCGAAGCTTGGGATCGAAAGGTTCGAGCGTTTGTCGATCAGCTACCAACTCAACGCCTTGCAGGAGGCCCAGCCCTCGGACGTCCCCGATAATCTCGATCTCTTGGCTGAGCGAGACGAGGGCCTCGTGGAGCACAACGCCGAGAGCGGACGCACGGGCAACCAAATCCTGTCGCTTCATTACCTCTAGGGCCGCGAGCCCGACGGCCGCGGGCAATGGCGTGTTGGTGTACGTGTGTGCGGCTGCAGCGCCAAGTTCATCCGACCCAAGGGCTGCAGCGACCTTTGACGTGCAAAGAACCGCCGACAACGGAGCGTAGCCGCCTGTCAGGCCCTTGCCAAGAGTCACCAGGTCGGGAACGGTGTCCCAGTGCTCGACCGCCAGCCAGCGTCCGGTGCGTCCGCAGCCGGACATGACCTCATCAGCGATCCACAGGAGCTCGTACTGGTCGCAGAGCTTGCGCACTCGCTCGTGGTAGCCAGAAGGGGGGACGAGTACACCGGCTGCGGCACCCACTACCGGCTCGGCGATGAACGCGGCAAGCCGCTCTGGGCCCTCGCGCTGAATCGCCACTTCAAGGTCCTCCAAGCACGCCTCGGCGCAGTTCTCCGGTGATGCACCTACAGGGCACCGTAGACAGTAAGGAGGAGAAACCCGAGGGAACGGGTGCAGGAGGTCCGCGAACGGTCTTCGACGGGCTGGATGCCCGGTCGCGGACAGTGCCCCTAGCGTGGACCCGTGATAGCTGGTCCAGCGTGAGATGATGCCGTGCTTGCGCGGTTGCCCTTGCTCCTGCCAGAAGCGAACGGCGAGCTTCATGGCGAGCTCGTTGGCTTCCGAGCCCGAGGAAAGCAGCGCGGCACGGGCGAGAGGAGGCGGGGCAAGGTCTACGAGCGCAGCAGCGAGCTCCTCGGCGGGGCGATTACGGAACTGTGTTCGATGCGCGAAGGCCACCGTCATGGCCTGCTGCTGCAACGCAGCAGCGATCTCAGCGTTGCCGTGCCCAAGGCTGGTCACAACGGCGCCGGAGCTGCCGTCGAGATAGCGACGTCCCGCCTCGTCAACGAGCCACACGCCCTCTCCGTGCGACACGACGGGGAGGTGCAGCCCCGGGGGGGCGAGCAGTGCCGGATCACTCATGACTCTAGATCCTTCCGTAGAGTTCGGACGCTTCGGCTTCGGTGATGTACCCGGCGTCGACGTCTCGGCGCACCAGCAGAGGGTCGCGTTCCGAGGGAGCTCCGTATCCCCCTCCCCCGGGCGTCCGCAGGCAGATGACGTCTCCGGGGTGCAGGGGTATGTTCTCGCCCTTGGAGATCATGGGAAGGACAGTGTGCTTCCCCTCGAGCAGGAAGTAAGGGCTTGCCGGTGTCCCGCTGCTGCCACCTCCTACGCCCCGAGGCGGGCTCTTCGCCTGGTCGCCCAGAAGCGACGCTCTGCCGCTGCGACCGGTGAACATGAACTCAAACTCGACCCCGAAGCCACCTCGGTGGCGTCCGGCTCCTGCGGAGCCCTCCCGCATGGCGTAGCGGTTAAAGCGGACGGGGTAGCGCTGCTCGAGAACCTCCAGCGACTGTGTTCGGGCAACGCTCATGAGTGAGCAGCCGTTGGTCAGACCGTCGCCCGACGCATGACCGCCGTAGCCACCCCCGAGGAACACGTACATCACGTAGGGGTCTCCGTCGGCGTCGACGCCGCCCATCGACAGGTTGTTGATCGTCGCGCACGAGCCCGCCGGAACGCGATCAGGAACTGCTTGCGCAAGACAGCCCATGACCGCGGTGATGATGCGCTGCGAGGTCTCCGCGGCGCAGCCAGCGACGGGCTGGGGAACAGCTGCGTTGAGGAAGGTGGTGTCGGGAATCACGAAATCCAAAGGCGCAAACATGCCTGAGTTGAGTGATACGTCCGGCCAGATGTGCTTCAGTGCCACAGCGCACGAGGACACGGTTGCAGCGTACACGCTGTTCATCGGGCCCTTACACGGCTCGGAGCTGTCCGTAAAATCTACTGTCATCTGCTGACCGCGAACGGCCACGGCGACCTCGATACGCAGTGGCACATCATCGATGCCGTCGTTGTCCATCTCCTCCACAAAGCGGTAGGTGCCATCCGGCACCTCATCGATATGGGACCGCATCTGCTGCTCGGCCCGTATCTCAAGCTCGTCGATGCACGCGAGCACGGTTTCTTTTCCATACTCCTCGAGTAGCTCGGTGAGCCGCTCCTCACCTACCCGCAGGGCGGTCGCCTGGGCGTGGACGTCGCCCTCAATGTCTTCGGGGATGCGGCTGTTCGCCTGAAGGATAGCCAGCATGTCGCCATTGAGTTGGTCATCGGAAAACAGACGAACTGGCGGGACGCGCAATCCCTCTTGGTACACTTCGGTGGCGGCAGAGGAGAACCCACCAGGCACGCGACCGCCGATGTCTGTCCAGTGACCAGTGTTTGCCAGGTAGCACAGCAGCTCAGCGTCATGGAAGAACGGGCGCACCATCTTTACGTCCATAATGTGCGTGCCGCCCAGGTACGGGTCATTGATCATAAAGACATCGCCGGACCGCGGCTTCTCAGCGTGGTCGATGACGGCCCGGGTTGCGTACTGCATGGTTCCGACAAAAATTGGAAGACCTCGTTCGCCTTGTACGATCATGCTACCGTTATCGGGGCGATAGATCCCGTCCGCGCGATCCCAGGCATCGGAGATCACCGGCGAGAACGCCATGCGCTCAAAGACGGTGTCCATCTCGTCCGTGATCTGCTCGAGCCGACCGCGGACAACAGCGAGCGTTGTCGGGTCCACGTTGGTCACGATTGTACCTCCACGATAAGGGAGCCGGTCGGGTGCACCTCGACAACTGCTGAGGGCGGGACGACGGTGGTGGTGTCCTGCTGTTCCACGATCACAGGCCCGTCCCATCGCTCGCTCGGCTGCAGCGCTGCTCGAGACACCACGGCCGTCTCGAACGCACCTTCCACAAACGTCACCGGCCGGCGTCGAGGCTTGTGGTGTTCGACAGCTGGTTCGCTCGAGAAGTGCACCGTCTCCCGCTTGCCGACCACTACGGTCCGGAGGTTGACAAGCTTAACGTTGCTCCGCCGTAGAAGACCTCCGTAAGTCGCCCGGTAGCGCTCCAGAAAGGCCTCCATGAGGCATTTGCCGGTCCACTGTTCAAATGCGTCCGACAGTGGCACCAAGAGGTTGTGCAACTGCTTGGCGTAGGCCATGTCGGCAAAGTGATGCACTTGAATCCGCTCGTCCGGGAATTGGTCTTGGCGAAGTATCCGCACTCCTTGTTCTCGTTGCGCCGCAAAGACTTCACGGACCTGCTCTGCCGTTACCGAGTCCACGTCGGCATTGATAGCATGTACGAAGTCATGACGGACGTCGGCGAGCAAGCAACCAAGGGCGGAGGTGATGCCGGGCTGCGGAGGGATCAACACGCGTGTCGATCCGATCTCTGCGGCCAACTCGACGATGTGGGCGGGACCCGCGCCGCCGAACCCGACGAGCGCGAACCTTCGCGGGTCATGGCCTCGGTCGACGGAGACTCGCCGGATCGCGCCAGCCATTTTGACGTTCGCAACTCGGAGGATGCCCAAGGCTGCGTCAGTGACGCTGAGCCCGAGCGGCTCGGAGATTCGCTTTCGGATGGCACTCTCGGCCGCCGTAACGTTGACGTGAAACCCCTCTTCACTGCCGAGCTGCGCTTGCGGGTCTAGCCGACCGAGCACGACATTGGCGTCGGTGACGGTGGGCAGGTCCCCACCCCTGCCATAGGCAGCCGGGCCGGGCTCCGCACCTGCGGACTCGGGGCCGACCTGCAGCACTCCACCACGGTCTACCCAGGCGACGCTGCCACCCCCGGCTCCGATTGTGTGAATATCAACCATCGGAAGCTGTACAGGGACGCCATACGCGATCTGTTGCCCCGTCGACTGGGCTGGCATCCCTCCAGGAATGAGGGCCACGTCAAAGCTGGTGCCCCCCATGTCACAGGAAATGACGTTCTCGATGCCGGTTAGCGCCGCGAGCTCGGCGGCGCCCACCGTGCCAGCTGCTGGACCGGACAGAACGGTGCGCACGGGTTGTTCCGCTGCACGGTCGATCTGCATCAGCCCTCCGCTCGACTGCATGACCCATACGTCCCGGGTAAAGTCTTCCTCGGTGAGGCGCCGACGCACTTCACGAAGATACTCTGCCATGCGGGGTTGCACGAAGGCGTTGATCGCTGTTGTAGATGCGCGCTCGAACTCCCCCGCCTCGGCAGCCAAGGTGCTTGAGACACTCAGATGGATGCCCGGCAAGGCGTCACGCAGAGCCTCGGCGAGTACGGTCTCGTGCGCAGGGTTAGCGTAGCTGTGGAGCAAGCACACGCCTACCGCCACGATATCGAGCTCCTTGAGTCGACCGACGACGCGCCGTAAGCTGTCCACGTCGAGCTCCGCGACGACCTCGCCCGCCGCGTCGATCCGCTCATCGAGCTCGACGCAACGACTTCGGGGAATCAACGGCCTGTATCCACCCGTAAGTCCGTAGGTGTCGGGCCGATCACGCCGGCGAAGCTCCAGCACATCTCGAAATCCGGCGGTAGTGACGAGTGCAGCCTTCGCGCCCTTGCGCTCAAGGATGGCGTTGGTCGCCACCGTCGTGCCGTGCACCACAGCCGCAAGCTGCCCCAGCGTCTCCACGGCTTGGTGGAGCCCTCGCAGAAGGCCATCTGCCTGGTTGCGAGTGGAGAACACTTTCGCCGTCCGTGCCGAACCGGTATCGGTATCGTACACGACGACGTCGGTAAAAGTACCGCCGACGTCGATGCCAGCGATGAGGCTCATGGAGACCGCCTCAGCATTTCGGGAACACCTGATGGTGAGGATTCTTCACCGGCCTCCACACGGCGTTTAAGGCGCTCATACACTGCCATCGTTTCGGCATAGGGCTGCGTCTTGAGCAACACGATGACGATGAGCAGCGCGGTGCCGATTAGGGTTGGGAGAACCAGGTCTGCCCACTCCGGCAAGACCCCCGCAGCCATTGCGCCGCGGCCCACGAGCGCGGTGATCGTTCCAAAGCTCAAGCCGACCTATGCGGCCTCCTTGGTCATACGGTGCTAGTAGAGGCATAAGATCAGCAATCCTCCCGCGCTCCCAGTGATCGTGTAGGCGGTGTTCATTATCTCAGTTATGTAGGTGGGGCGCGAGAGTTCATCTGGACCAGCGCCCACTTACTGGTCCCTGCGTAAAGGTGTAAAGGTAGGGGAATACTGTACTTCACTATGGAGAAGACTTTATCGAGCCAGGCCAACGACTGGCGTGAGGGTAGGCGCTCACGCGCCTTCGAGCTAAAGGAGGGGGGGTGGAAACAGACGCAGATAGCCGACGCTCTGGGGGTTACCGAAGGAGCCGTAAGCCAGTGGATGAAGCGTGCCAGAGAAAAGGGCGTGGAAGACTTGAGACACAAGCCGCCTCCTGGCGCACCGCCGCGTCTGAGTGAAGATGAGCGAGCGAGGTTGCCTGAGCTTCTGGCTCAGGGAGCTCAGGCGCACGGGTTTCGAGGAGATGTATGGACGTGTAAGAGAGTGGCTGCGGTGATCAGAAGGGAGTTTGGGGTCAGCTATCATCCGGCTCACGTTAGCCGCTTGTTGGGCAAGTTGAGGTTGAGTTTGCAAAAGCCCGAACGTAGAGCCGACCAGAGAGAGGAGGAGGCTATCGAACACTGGAAAGATCAGAAGTGGCCTTCCCTGAAAAAAGGGCACTGAAGGAAGGGAGAACCATCGTGTTCTGCGATCAGTCGGGCTTCTATCTTCTGCCCATGGTGGTTCGCACCTACGCTCCGGTGGGAGAGACACCCATCCTCCATGAGAATTTCACCCGCGATCACCTCTCGGTGATGAGTGGCATAACTCTTGAGGGCAAGCTCTACATGTTGGAGCAGGATAGGGCCTTCAAGGGAGAAGACGTAGTGCGTTTCCTCAAGCACCTCATGCACCAAATCCCCGGCAAGCTGATGGTGATCTGGGACGGCTCTCCGATCCATCGCTCTCGGGCAGTGAAGGACTTTCTGGCAAGCGGGGCGTCCTTACGGCTGCAACTGGAGCAGTTGCCCGGCTACGCTCCAGATCTCAACCCCGATGAGGGGATCTGGAAGCACCTCAAATGCGTGGAGTTGAAGAACCTCTGCTGCCAGAGCCTCGCGCAGTTGAGGGTCGAGCTACGCAAAGCGAAGGAGCGTT
>JALZJN010000313.1 GCA_030859735.1 Actinomycetota bacterium | reverse complement strand
GCCGCCTGCGTCAGAGCCTTTGACACAGTCCCGCAGGGAATTAAGCAGCATCTGATCCCTCCGAGCATCCTCGGTTGACCTGCAATCGTTCCTCTCGCGCTCGCTTCATGCCGGCCTTGCGCGCGGCGATGATCCCATCGGATCGACCGTCGTGCTTCTCGGCCGGGGTCACGAACCCGATCCCCATGTGAAGACGCGCTTCATTGTAGAAGATGACGAATGCGTCAGCGTCGGATGCGAGCTCGATCGGGTTCGAGTAGGTGCCGAAGTAAAGGCGCTCGCCCTTGATCGTGGCGAAGAAGCTTTCGATCGTGGCGTTGTCCGCCGGCGTCCTCGGTCGCGAGAACATCTGCTTGATGCCGAGGTCGTAGAAGAACCGGCGGATCGTCTTGGAGCGCATCTGCGGGCCGCGATCCGACAGCGAGGCCGGCATCTTGGCATCCATCACCAGAAGTCCTTCGTTGGCGAGAGCCTTGTCGAAGGTGTCCTTGACATCGTCGGAGGTCGCGCTCGGTCGCACCGCATGGCCGACGATCTTGCGAGAGAACATGTCGATGATCGCGATCAGGTACCAGAACGAGTCGCCGACGCGACAGTAGGAGTAGGGGTCGGACCGAGGCGCGGTGCCGAGATTTCTCTCGGTCCGTTTCCTCGGTCCGCCCTCCGAACCGGACGTGCGCGTCTCCACGCATCCGGCTCTCCCCGAGTTCATGCCGTTGGTGCGAGTGATCCTGGCTGAAAGCTCGTCCATGGTGTGGGAATGCGGGTGCCCCGGTACCGATAGCGGTCGATCACTATCGCTTGTGGCCGGAACATCTGCACTCCGCCGTCACGTATCTCCCAGTTGGGGAGATGCCGGCGACGAAGCGTTCCCCAGTTCAGCCCGGAGTGACGTTTGCGGAGCCAGCCGACTATGCGCCACCACGAGAAGTGGTCGACGTAGCCGAAGGTCCGCGACGACACGCCATGACGGAAATAGTTACACCATCCCCGCAGCACCGGGTTGACTGCGCGCAGCAGGTCGGCGAGCGTTCGATGCTTGTGGCGGCGGGTGAGCGATCTCACTTTGCCCGTCACCGAGGCGAGTGCCCTCTTCGACGGGTAGGTGTAGACCGCTCGTTTGCCGTTGTGGCCCCGTTTGCGGCGGCGCTGGATGTGCCACCCAAGGAAGTCGAAGCCTTCGTCTAAGTGGACGACCCCCGACTTGTGTTCCGATAGGCGCAAGCCCATCGGCCCAAGCACCGTGCTGACCTCATCCCACAACGCCTCGGCATCGTCGCGGGTGCCACCGACCATGACCACGAAGTCATCCGCATAGCGGATGAGGCGGTAGGCCGGGACCCCGGCGCGGCGTCGCTTGGCGCGTGTCCATTGTGGACCAAGCGCTTCCCACCTGCGCGTGAAGTGCTCGTCCAGAATGGATAAAGCGATGTTGGCCAGCAGCGGTGAGAGGATCCCACCTTGTGGGGTGCCGGTGATCGTGGCCCTGCTGACACCATCCTCGGTCAGGATGCCTGCCTTCAGGAACGCCCTCACCAGAGCCAGGATGCGTTTGTCCCCGATGCGATGTCGCACCCGTCCCATAAGGGCGGTGTGGTCGATCTCATCGAAGCACGCCGTGATGTCGGCCTCGAACACCCACTCATAGTTCCGAGTAGGCGAACCGAGGTAATGAATCTCGGCGATAGCGTCCTGGGCTCGGCGCCTGGGGCGGAAGCCGTAGGAACACGGCTTGAAATCCGCCTCAAAGATGGGTTCGAGCACCAGCTTCAACACGGCTTGCACGACCCTGTCGGCTGCGGTCGGGATGCCCAGGCGACGCAACTTGCGCCCGCCTTTGGGAATCATCTTCTCCCGCACCCGTGTCGGGACGAACCGACGGGCCTTGAGGTCGTCTCGCAGCCCGCCGAGGAATGTCTCGGCCTTGGTTGTGATGGAGCGCGGAGCAACTCCATCGACGCCTGCCGAGCGTGCGCCCTTGTTGCCCCTGACCCTGTTCCACGCCACGACGAGGAACGCCGGGTCGTAGACGAGGTTGCCAAGGTCATCGAATCGGCGGCCAGGATCGGTGGTCGCCCATTGGTGCAGCTTCGTCTGCATCGCATGTACTCGCGACTCAGCCTCGCTGAGGCTGGGCCAGGACGCGCCGGTATTCACCGGCGACCTCCACGCGCAGCAGCAATGCCGCGAACTCGCTGGACCCCTTCGCCATGTGACCGGCTTTCCCGGACTCGGACTAATACGGGCCCTACGCCCCATCCCGGTGGCATCGGTCGGCAACGGACCTTCCCGCCGACCAGCAGGATGCTGGCCGGGAAGGGGTCCGCCGGGATGGTTCCCACGTTCCCTCCGGAACCGTTGGTCGGGTTAGGTGCCCAGCTATGCCCCTGCAGCTTCGCCACGTCTACGCCGCAGACCTTCGACGTGGCCTCCCGGCCAGCGACATTAACCGGCCTAAGGAGTTCCCCGTGTGTAGCACGGGTGCGCGCTGCAACCCAGCCCAGATCCGTCAGGTTCGAGCTGGTGGTTTTCGCTTGAGAGGCTTTGCTGCACTGGTTCACCGTCGTTACACCTTCCCGTCTTGCTTGCCGGACCCGCACCATCTGACGGTGCTGGCACGTCCCGGCGTAGTCGGGGCTGCTTGCCGCCCTCACCCGCGTTCCCTGGGATCGGGCTGCCCCCAGCTTCACCGGACTCCTGCGAGAGGCCGGAGGCGGTGTCCTTTCATCACCGCACGGTTCCAGAGCGCCTCGTGGCGCTCGATGTCCCACGCCCAGATCTCGTTGGGAGCCTCGACCGCGGTCTCGGGCTTGGCTGGCTTGGGTTTGCCTGCGCGCCCGTGGAAGCGACCCACGAGCGCGACCGAGCGCAGCACTCGCAACACCGTCGACTCCGACACGAACGCCTTAGCGGTGCGGGACAGGTGGTGTGCGAGCTTGCGGTGCGCCTTGTCCGAGTTGGCCTCGTCGCGCGCCGCCTCGATGATCGCGGCTCGTTCGTCCGCGGTGATCTGATGCGGTGTCGTCTTGGCCACCGGCGGTTCGTCGGCAACGTCGTCGACGGTGAGGATCTTGGGATCGCGACCGTCCACCCAGCGGTGGAAACGACGCGCTTCGAGCATCACCACATCGCATGCGCGCACGATCGTGAACCCGGCATCTTTGGCTTCCGTGATGGCGCCGATGAGCGCGAGCTTGATCTCCGCGGGAAGCCGCGTCCCACGGAGGGCACCGGTCAAGCCCAGCCCGATTTTTTTCTGAGCAGGGTGTTCTCGATCGACACCTCCTTGAACGCGTCCTCGAGGCGTGACACCTCGGCCTTCAGCGCCTCCTTCTCCTGGTCCTTGGGGTTGCGCCCGGGGCCTTTCTTCAGCTGTGTGAGAGCGCCCTCTCTGACCTGGCTTCGGATGCGCGCCAGCTGGGACGAGTCGATGCGCCAGCGCCGCATCACGTCGGCCACCTTGGCGTCCTTGGCGGACGCCTCGACGAAGATCTGCCACTTGTCCTCGGCCGACAGCCGGCGTCTCCGGCGCGGCGCACCTTCCTCCATCGCTGTCCTCCTTCCCGGGTGCATACCACCCGTTGTTGGAGGGTGCCAAGAGGTGTCGCGATACTGACGGATTTCCGGGT
>JALZJN010000231.1 GCA_030859735.1 Actinomycetota bacterium | reverse complement strand
CCCTTGGACATCGGCGACTTTCCTACCAGGCACCCCTACGGGCTCGGGCTGTGGCAGAACCGCATCGAGCGCATACTGGCCGACTGGGTCGGCGAGCTTGAGGTGCCGATCTATCGCAGACGGGAGGTGACGGGTTTCGCGCAAGACGACACCGGCGTCGACGTCGCGCTCTCCGACGGTGAGTCGCTGCGGGCGGACTATCTCGTCGGCTGCGATGGAGGACGCAGTCTGATCCGTAAGGCGGCCGGCATCGCGTTCCCCGGGTGGGATCCGACAACGAGCAGCCTGATCGCCGAAGTCGAGATGGCCGAAGAGCCGGAATTGGGCATGCGCCACGACGCCCTCGGCCTCCATGCCCTAGTGCACCATCAAGGCAGGTTGTGTGTGATGGGCTATAGTGCCTCTCATGAAACCTCCAATCTTTGTTCGAGAACCCTCGGAAGTGGAGCACGAGGCCCTGGAAGCCGGGTTGCGCTCCAAAGACGCTTTCGTTCTGCGCCGCTGCCAAATCTTGTTGGCGAGCGCTCGTGGACAATCCCCGCCCAGGATAGCCAAGAGCCTCGGATGCGGCTCCCAGACGGTTCGCAACGCTATCCACGCCTTCGACGAGCGCGGCCTTGATGCGCTGGTGGCCGGCTCCTCGCGCCCGAAACGCGCCCACGCCGCTTTCGAGCGGCGGAGCGCCGAGGCCCTGAAGGAACTGTTGCACCACTCCCCGAGGGAGTTTGGCAAGGAAACGAGCCTTTGGACGCTCGCGGACGCCGCCGAGATGAGTTTCGAGGAGGGACTGAGCGAGAGGCGGGTTTCGGGGGAGACGATCCGAGCGACTCTTCTGCGGCTCGGGGTGCGCTGGCTGCGGGCCAAGCGGTGGATCAGCTCCCCCGACCCTGAATATGCCCGAAAAAAGCAACCGTGTTTAAAGTCAAGCTCCTGGAGGCCCGGACAAGGGGCAAGGCTCCTACGTCGCTCTCAAGGCGAATCTTCCTTCGTCCCAGGGGCTCCGGTTCCTTAGCACCGCGCCCACGATGGCGAGCAGCTTCCTCATGCAGGCCGTGAGCGCCACCTTCTTCGGCTTGCCGGCCGCCACCAAGCGCCCATAGAACTCTCGGATAGCCGGGTTGTAACGCGTGGCGGACAGCGTCGCCATGTAGAGGGTCTTTCTGACCGAAGAGCGCCCTCCCCACACGGTGCGTATGCCGCGCAGGGTGCCGGAGTCGCGGTTGAGGGGCGCCACTCCCACCAGGGCGGCGAGTTTCCTCCGGTCGAGGCGCTCAAGCTCTGGCAACTCGGCGAGCAGGGTGGCGGAAAGGATCGGACCCACGCCCGGTACGCTCCTCAGCAGGTCGTCCTTCTCCCGCCATACGGGGCTCTCGCGCACCGCGCGTTCCAGGTCCTCATTCGCACGCTCCAGCTCCTTCCTCAGCCACCGTAGGTGCGCTTCGATCCTCCTTCTCAGCGCCTTGGGGGCGGTGCGCGCCCTGTTGCCCTCGGCGGTGATCATGTCGAGGATCTGCCTTCTCCTGAGAACCAGAGCCGAAAGCTCCCGAGCGTGCTCGTCTGCCAGGGGGCGCGGCTCAGGTCTCACGGCCTCGGCGAAGTGCGCCAGCACGGCGGCGGCGATGCGGTCGGTCTTGGCGAGGCGCCCCACCGCCTTGGCGAAGTCCCGAACCTGCCTGGGGTTGACGACGGCCACCGGTAGGCCGGCGAGGGCCAGGGCGACGACCACCGGCTGCTCAAGGCCGCCCGTCGCCTCGAGGACGATGAGCGCGGGGCGCGCTTCACTCAGGCGGGCGACGAGGGACCCGATGCCCCGCTCGTCGTTGTCCGCTCCCAGATACTCGCCGCTCGGGCGCAACACGGCGTCCAGGCGCCTCTTGGAGACGTCGATGCCCGCGTAGCAGGTCTGCTCGGATTTCATCCACTTACCCCTTTCGCTCCTCGTGGCCCAGCCTTGCCGATGCGGGCTCTCTCTCACGTCCCTGGCAACCGTTCGGGCTCTTCGGTCGGAGGGGCACGACGACCCGCGCTTTTTTACGGTCTCCGGCGAAGCCTGGACCAAGGGGCTGTCGGTCTGTCGTGCCCGTCTGGCCGATTCTACGGCCACGCACAACATACAAGGGGCTCGGGACCGGCTGATACGCCTGGCGGCCACTAATTCGGAGTGGGCCCTGGGCTTTGAGGACGAGTGCTGGTGGAGCAGATTCGCTCAACCCGCGCCTCATGCCTTCTCCGAGGCCGGCGGGCCGATGCGCCTCATCCAGCAAACGCCAGCGAAGGACGATCCCAACCCCAAAGCGCTGTGCGCCTATGGGATGCTGGTGCGCTCCACTGAACCGGACGGAGAGGCCGACCTCCTGGAGCGGGTGTTTTTGAGGTTCGTCGATGGAAGACCGGTCTCCTCCATCACCACCCGGTTCCTCGATTGGAGCTGCCAAAGACTCCAACGGATGGGAAAGAAGGCGCTGCTTCTCATCTGGGACAACGCCAGTTGGCATAAGAGCCGTGAAGTGGAGGACTGGATCGCCTTGCACAACAGAGCGGTCAAGGACGGCGGGAGCGGAGTGCGCATCGTTAGCTGCCTGCTTCCCACGAAAAGTCCATGGCTCAACCCGATCGAACCGATGTGGATTCACGGCAAGCGCAAGGTCATCGAGCCCGATGGGCTGCTTGGCGCCTATGAGCTCGCCGACAGGGTCTGTGGGGTCTTTGGCCGTGAACACGAGTCTCACCTATCCATTGACCAGGAGGTCGCTTGATCGTGCACTAGGCGTATTGGTGGTCGTGATGATGTCGTTCGTGTTTGGTGTCTAGCCCGTTCACGGATGGAAGGGATCAGTTATGGACAAGGAGGAAAACAGATGAGGCGCATTCTAAGCGTGTCGCTCGGGGTGGCGTTCGCCGCCGCGCTGGCCGCGGTAACTCTGGCAGGGTCCGCCGTGGCTACGGGCGGTGACGTGCTGCCCAGCGCGATCGAGCTAAACAGACAAGCGGGGACTGTCACGCTGCCGCTGTTCAAAGGGAAGCACGACGGCCAGACCG
>JALZJN010000216.1 GCA_030859735.1 Actinomycetota bacterium | reverse complement strand
CTCGGAGGACGTGCGGGTGAGCACACCGGAGACTTCGACCAATTGTGGGGCGAGATGACCAAGACCTACAGACAGCACCCGGGAGCGACCTGGTAATGACGACCGCAACGACGATCGAGCTCGCCGTGTGGGAGGCGTTGACGATCGTCCCCGATCCCGAGATCCCAGCGGTCTCCGTGGTGGACATGGGCATGATCAAGCGCGTCGAGGTTGACGGCTCGGAGGTGCGCGTAACCGTGCTGCCCACCTTCACAGGCTGCCCCGCCATCCCCGTGATCAAGCAGGATGTAGGTGCCGCCGTGGGCGCGGTGAGGGGTGTCGAGTCGGTCAGCGTCGAGACGACCTTCGACCCACCGTGGACGACGGACAGGATCACGGACGAGGGGCGAGCAAGACTCAAGGAGTTCGGCCTTGCGCCCCCGACGGGCAAGGGCCCAGTTCTGATCACGGAGATCGGTCTTCCAAAGAGAGCTGAGTGCCCGTTCTGCGGGAGCACCGATACCCACAACGAGAACGCCTTCGGCCCCACGCCGTGCCGGGCCCTGTACTACTGCGAGAGCTGCCGCCAGCCCTTCGAGCAGTTCAAAGACGTCTAGCCTTCGGCGGAGCTTCGCTGCGCCTCGCCGAGCGAAAGGCTCGGAACCCGCCCTTCGGGCGGGCAAGTTTCTAAAGCCGCCTGAGTCAGTCGACCAGTGTCAATTCGGGTCGGAGCTCCATGAGCCGGAGCATCGCGTCGACAACCCTCGGGTCGAACTCGGTGCCACGCGCTTCCCTCAGGCGCTTGCACGCCTCCTCGAGGCTCAACGCCATTCGATACGGGCGATCGCTAGTCATCGCGTGGAAGGCGTCGACAACGAGAATGATGCGGGCCTCCAACGGAATGTCCTCACCGCGCAGGCCGTCCGGGTAGCCGCGGCCATCCCAGTGCTCGTGGCATGCGCGCACGATCGGCCGCACCTCGGCAAGAAACTCGATCGGCGAGAGAATCTTCTCCCCAAGCTCCGGATGAGTGCGGATGACCGCCCACTCTTCGTCGTTGAGGGGACCTTCTTTCAAGAGGATGCCTGTTGGGATCCCGATCTTGCCGATGTCGTGGAAGAGGGCGCCGAGTTCGAGGTTCTTCATGGTGCTCGGCTCGAGACCAAGCTCGCTTCCTACCTCGAGAGCCATGTCGGTGATCCACCGTGCGTGCGATGAGGTGTACTCATCTTTGGCCTCCAATGCGTTGGCCAGCGCCTCGACGGTCGAAATGAAGGTGCGCTCCAGGCTGAGGAAAGTGTGAGCGTTGTTGATGGCGAGACGCGCCTGGTGTGCGATGCCCGCCAACAGCTTCATCTTGCGCTCGGAGAACTCGTAATCGCCCAGGGCCGGAGCACCTACAACGAGTGCGCCGACTCCCCCACCGTCCAGCTTGAGAGGGGCGACCGCCATGTGTCCTCGCACGAGGTCGAATTCCAGGCCGAGCTGCTTGACCAGGTCGGACGAGTTGGCGGAAAAGGGCTCGTTCGCCAGCAACAGAGGACGCGCTAGCTCGATGGGAACCCGATATTTGGTGAGGGCCACGAGATCGGTACCCTCGTAACCGATCTGAGCTTCGGCTACCAGATCCCCGGTATCCGGGTTCGGCAGCCACACCGTTGTTCGGGGCGAACCGAGGATGCGGGCGGCAAGTTCGACGGTCCGGTTGAGAATGGCATGGAGATCCTCTGCAGTCGCAAGTTCGCGGCTCACGTCGAGGAGCGAGTTCGCGATGTCGGCGCTCTCCTTTTGGTCTTTGTAGAGCATCGCTTTCTGCATCGCCGTGGACGCCTGATAGCTGATTCCGGCAAGTTGTCGCATGCGGTCCTCGGCGAAGTAGAGGCCGTCCGGGTCGGGGTGACGGACGGTGATCCATCCCTTGACGCCGTGAAGAGGCGCTACCGCAAGGGTGCGCCACGCAAAGTCGGCCGGCAAGGGGAGGCGCCGTTCGACTTCGGAGGCGGGTAGAGCGAAGGGTTCCTTGCGTCCGCTCAAGAATCCGTCGCCGTACTCCCGCGACAGTCGCATCCGAACAGCCGGCTCCACCGCGCGGTCACCCACGAAACCATGGTGCGCAACGCATACGTAGTTGTCGGCGCGCTCGTCGTACATCCACATAGCGCATTGATGCGCCTCCATGATCCTGGCCGCAACCTTGACGCTCTCGTTGCCGACGATGTACTCGCTCGGCGCCAACGAGACAGTGTCGGCAAACTGGAGCAGCGCCTTGGCGTGCTCTGCCTCGCGCCTTTGATTCTCGTAGAGGCGGGCGTTCTCCAAGGCGACGGCCGCGTGGCCGGCAAGCACCTCGAGCAGACGAACGTCGTCCTCGTCGAACTGCTTGATCCCGAGTTTCGAAATGATGATGGCACCCACAACCCGCACGCCGTAGTTGAGTGGCACCGCGACGAGCGACTCCTCGATGTCCGTCGTTCCCGGGACCTGCACGGCCCATTCACAGTCGAGCGCATTCGGCACGAGCAAGGGTGAGCCCGTCTGAACCACACGACCGGTGACGCCCTCACCAATCCGGACCGTCCAGTTCGCGATGTCCTCCTCCGAGCTCAATACCTCTCCCTTGAAGGCGATGGGCACCAGGCTCTGCCCCTCGGTCAGGTAGACGCGGCAGGAGTGGTAGTCGATGAGAGTTCTGAGCTCGTTGGCGATCGTGCTTCCGATCTGCTTCACGTCGTTGAGACGGTTGAGCTTCCCGGCAAGGCTCTGGAGCATCTTCAGGTGGGCGATCGAGCGGACATCTGTGGTTCGATGCGGTTCTAGCGGGCGGGCGCCGGCTCCCTCTTCAAAGATCAGCGTGCGATTCTTGCCCTTTGCCTTCGCCGTCAACATCGCGGCATCCGCACACGCGACCAGCTCGCGTGGGTTGGCTGCGTGCTGCGGTCCCTGGGCCACACCGATGGACACCGTGATCTTTCCAGCCGGTTCGAACTCCATTGACTCGAGCTTGGAGGTTATGCGGGCAGCAAGTCCCAGAGCGTCCCCCGCGTCGCAGGACGAGAGAATCACGGCGAACTCCTCGCCGCCGACTCGACAGGCGACGTCGGATGCACGCACCGTCGATCGAAGGAGATCGGCGATGGCGACGAGAACCGCGTCGCCGGCAGCGTGACCGAAGACGTCGTTGACCTTCTTGAAGTCGTCAATGTCCATCACGAGCAACGCGCACGAGTCGTGCTTTCGGCTTGCCCTGTTGAGCTCGGCTCGAAGGCGCTCATGGAAGTGACGGTGGTTGTAGAGACCGGTCAGGGAGTCGGTCTGAGCGGCAAGCTCGAGCTCGGCACGGCGATGTGCATTGTCGATGGCAAGGGCCGCGGCGTCGCCGAAACGCTTGGCGATCTCGAACTCCTCACGGCTGAAGATTGCATCCTCGCCCTGCCTGTAGACGTTGAGTGCGCCCTTGACCGACCCCTTGGTGATCAGCGGAATGCTCATCAGCGACTCGGGATCGTCGGGGGTACCGGGTATGACCTGAGTGCGCGGGTCGAGGTGTGCGTGGTTCGCCAGGACCGCTTCCCGGGCCTCGACCGCGTATCCCGTGATGCCGCGCCCAAAGGGGGCCCTGTCGCTCATGATCTCGTCCACGTACTGGTCGCGCGCCAGAACCGGGATCAGCACTCTCTGGGCCTCATCCGCCT
>JALZJN010000213.1 GCA_030859735.1 Actinomycetota bacterium | reverse complement strand
GTGCTCCTGCATCGGAGACGTGTAGGACAGCGGGAACATGTAACCGCCGCCGCCTTGCACCATGTCGGCGCTCATGCGCTTGTGGACATCGTAGAGAGGCGTTCTTCTTTCCTGCATGCTCGCTCCTGGGCCTTGGCTCATAGGACTCTGCGGATCGCTTCTTCAAAACCTGTGATGTGACGGCGGATGACTTCTTCGGCCTTGTCGGAGTCTCCCCGAACGACCGCTTGTAGCAACTGCCGGTGCTCTTGCACCGCGGCATCGAGTCTTGCGACACGCTCGAGCACCAGGAACCAGAGCCTCAGCGTGAGCAGGAAGTGCTCTTCGAGGGCGGCGCGCATGAAGGGATTGTGGGTGCAACGGTAGACATGGCGGTGAATCCTTTGATCGAGGTCGATCAGCTCGTAGGTCCCAGCCTTGTCCGAGAGATGATCGAGCTCTTCTATGAGCTCCTCGCACAGGGCCCGCTCTTCGGGCGTCGCCCGTTGGGCGGCGAGACGGGCCGCGCAGCCCTCGAGCTCGCCTCTCAGCTCGGAGATGCTCCCCAGATCGCGGATATCGACGCTCGAGACGAAGATGCCTCGACGCGGATAGACCTCGACAAGGTTCTCGAGCGCCAGCCGCTTGAGCGCCTCGCGCACGGGGGTTCGTCCGAGGCCGAGCTCCTGGGTCAGCTCCTTCTCGTTGAGCATCGATCCGGGCTCGAGCGCCGACGTCACGATCCGGTCGCGTATGAGGAAGTAGGCCTTTTCCGAGAGCGAGGCCGGCGCGGGCTGATCGGCGGCCACCGTAGAGGGTCCCGCCAGCTGCTGGAGTGCTGACATATCACTAATATATCAGAGGCCATGGAATGTTGCTAGCCCAATGGGGGGCGGGGGCCGGGCCGCCGGGGGCCGGGCGCCGGGGCAACTTTGTCGCTGTACCCACAGCCGTGTGGGTGGAGGCGCCAAGTTGGCTCAGAAGGGGCGCAAAGAGGGCTCAGAAGGGGCGGTGAGCCGGGGCCGGAACCTAGACCAGCCCCGCTCCGGTCGAGGCAGGGGCCGAGTCATCACCCCTCCCAATGCGTCAGTATTGCGCCATGGGCACCCAGACACTCGAGGCCATTGTCGATGATGCCGGCCGCCTGTCCGTCGACCACGAGCAGCTCGAGGACCGCTACCGGGGAGTGATGCTGGGCGTGGCGGCGGGCAACTGCCTCGGCATCCCGGTCGAGGGCCAGTCCGCCTCCGCCATCAGACGCCATCACCCCGCCGGGGTCCGGGACATCGATCCCGCCGAACACGACCGGCCCTGGGACGACGATCTCGCCCAGACCGTTCTGGTCGCGGAAACGCTCCTGGAAGACTCAGAGCTCGACCCCGATCGCCTGGCCGCCCGGCTCTTGCGCTGGAGCCGCGACAACGGGCGTGGTATCGGGATGCTTACCCGCCAGGTGCTCGCAGAGATCGCGGCAGGGAAATCCGCAGCGGAAGCCTCACTCGAGGTTTGGGAACAGAGCGGATGGTCCACGGCCGGCAACGGCGCTGTGATGCGCTGCGCTCCGGTGGCGCTGCGGTGGCGGCGGTCTGGAGCAGCGTTGGTGCGAAACGCACGCGCCAGCGCCCTCGCCACCCACTACGACGCCCGCTGCGAGTGGAGCACGGTCGCCTTCTCGGTCGCCCTTGCGACCACTCTGTCCGGACGCCCTGTGTCTCCGGACGAGATCGCCGGCGCGCTCGAGGAAGCAGCCGGCACGGACTGGGCGGCAGCGGGAGTAGGCCACGTAGTCGAGGCCATTCGCGAGGTGCCCAAACGCGGCCTGCAGGAGCTGAGGCTCGACGATCCCATGGATATGGGCTACACGCTCAAAGCGATGCAGGTGGGCCTGTGGAGCCTGATGCAGCCCGGTGAGCTCGAGCCGGTCCTCATCGCAGTGGTCAGCGCAGGAGGAGATGCCGACACGAACGGCGCGGTTTCAGGGGCCGCGCTGGGGGCCGGCGCCGGCGCTCAGGCGTTGCCCCGCCGCTGGCTTCGAAGGATCGGAGGGGCAGAACAACTCGTCCGGCTGGCCGACCGCCTGCACTCGAGTGAAGGAAATGGATGAGCGGTACCAGAAGGTCACTACGGACTCGGAGCGAGCCGCGTGAGGCCCCGCCCCAGCCGTGAGCACGGCGGCTCGGCGAGGAACATGGTCGAGGCCTGCGCGACTTTCCTCGGCCACCTGAAAAGCCCGCTCAGAGATGCTGCATTGTTCTCTTTCGAAGACAACGAGCGCCTGAACTGGAGCTATCTGCCCGGCAGCCGACGGGGCCTTCCACTAGGGAGCATGACCTCCGGAGACAAGAACCGCTTGGAGCAGTTGCTTCGCTCAGGGCTATCAGAATTCGGGGCAACAACCGCCACTGCCATCATTGAGCATGAGCTCATCCTCGGCGCTCTCGAATCGGATCAGGGACTGGATTCGATCCGCCGCGACCCCGCCCTCTACTATCTCAGTGTCTTCGGCGAGCCTCAAGACAGAAACGAGTGGGCCTGGCGCTTGGAAGGCCACCACCTGTCTCTTCACTTCACGTTGCTGGGCGACGCTCTCCTAGCCACGACTCCGTCGTTCTTCGGCGCCAACCCGGCCCGCGTTCCCACCGGGCCCCACGCGGGACTTCGCATCCTGGCTCCGCTCGAAGACCTCGCCCGGTCGTTGATGACGAGCTTCAGCGGGAGACAAAGGGAGCGCGCTCTGGTGGCCGACTCGGCCCCGCCCGACATCATCACCTCGACCCAGCGGCGTATCAGCCTGGGGAAAGCCGAGGGCCTTCCCTCCTCGGCAATGTCGAGCGAGCAACGCGCCGGGCTCGAAGCTCTGATAGACGCTTACGCGCAACGATTGGCTGAACCTCTGCGAGCCAAAACACAAGGCGCAGTCGGCCCGGTTCTCTTTGCATGGGCCGGAGGTTCCGCCGGCGGAGAACGTCACTATTACCGCATTCAAGGGGAGTCCGTCCTGATCGAGTATGACAATGTTCAGAACGGCGCCAACCACATCCACTCGGTGTGGCGCGATACATCAGGTGACTTCGGCATCGACCCCTTGAAACAGCATCACGAGAACCATCATGCGCAGGATTCAGGGCACTCCTGAATCAGTGCTCGAGCACATAACGGCCGGGTGCATAACCCATGACCGGGTAGTCGTCGCTGCCCATTGAGGGAGGCGTGCGCTTCTTGCCCGCCCGGGCATCGATCCACTTGGTCCAGTCCTCCCACCAGGAACCTTGGTGTTCGGTGGCGCCCTGCAGCCAGGTTTCCGGATCCGGGGGTAGTTGCTCGTTGGTCCAGTGCTTCGCCTTGGGGCTTGGTGGATTGACTACACCGGCGATGTGGCCCGAGGAGGTCAACACGAAACGGACGTCACTCTTGAGCAAGTGAGTCGTCTTGTACGAACCCTTCCACGGCGTGATGTGATCATTCACTGCCGCTACGATGTAAACATCCTGTGTCAGCTCGTCCAGGCGGAGCCTCGTGCCCGCCAACTCCATCTCGCCGTTCGCCAGTTCGTTTTTCAGATAACACGAGCGAAGATAGAACGAGTGCATGGCTGCGGGCATGCGAGTGCTGTCCGAGTTCCACGCCAGAATATCGAAGGCGGGTGGATCCTGTCCCATGAGCCAATTGGATGCCACGTAATTGTAGATGAGGTCGTTGGCGCGCAGCAGATCGAAGGTGACCGCCATGTCACGCGCCTCTAGAAAACCCTTCGACCGCATCTTGCTCTCCATCCGGGCGATCGTTCGGGGATCGGTGAAGCTGCCCAGCATGCCCGGCTCGGAGAAATCGAGCAGAGTGTTGAGAAGGGACATGGAGCGAACGCGGTCATCTCCGGTTGTAGCGAGATAGGCCAACAACATTGCGGTCAGACTACCCCCCAAGCACAAGCCGACCACGTTGACCTGATCGGCTCCGGTGATGTCCTGCATTACTTGGAGGGCCTGAATAGGACCGCTCAACAGATAGTCGTCCAGCGTCACCGCGCGCATCGACTCGTCGGGATTGCGATAGCTGATCGCGAAGACTGTGTGGCCGTGCTGGACGGCCCACTCGATGTAACTGCGGCCCGGCGCCAGATCCATGATGTAGTACTTGTTGATCCACGGCGGGCTGCACAACAGGGGAATCTCAAAGGTCTTCTCGGTCTGCGCTTCGTACTGGATGAGCTCCATTAGATTGTTGCGAAACACAACCTTGCCCGGTGTCGCCGCCAGGCTCTCCCCCACCTTGAATGCAGTGGGGTCGACCTTTCGCGGCAGACCCTCGTTATTGGCGACATCGTCGAGAAAGTTGCGGAATCCACGCGCAACGCTCGCCCCCCCGGTATCGAAAGCCTTCTTCAGAGCGACCGGGTTGGTAAGCAGAAAGTTCGCCGGGCTCAGGGCGTCGGTCATCATGCCGGCGAGCATCCGGGCCTTTGCGGCAGTGGCATCATCGACGCCGGAATCATTTATCAAGTCCTGAAGCAGCCGGGAACGCAGAAGGTAGTTCTGATGCACATAGGAGAACCAGGGGTTCTCTCGCCAGGCCGGGTCCCGGAAGCGCTTGTCGGAGGGAGCAGGTTCGACCACATTGGGGAGGCTGGCTCCCCACCAACGGGCAGCGCTCGTGTAGGCGGCCGCTGTGGTCGCCGCGAAATAGCGCATGCCGGCGTGGAGCGCGTTCTTGGGATTTCTGGCTACACCCATGCCGACCTGGAAAAAAGCATCGAAGAACGAGACCGGGTCGAGAGCAGCTACGAGGCCTGCCTCCGGTGCAAGCGCCTCGGCCGCCTGCGCTGCGCTTTCTTGTGCTTCAGGGTTGTCCACTTTTCCCTCCCAAACGACATTTCCGGACTCGTCAGGCCGGCCGGAGCGTCCCCCGCTCCCCAAATAACCCTAGATGCACCACCAAAGCCTGCGCGACCTGTATTTTCGCGCTAAGTACAGTAAGCGAGTGCATGTTTTTTGTAGCAGAAAGGAAGAGGGTGTGGGATGACCGCAGCAGAGCAGGCAGCCGCTCCGCCGGGGCCCGAGCCACTCAGGCTCCAGCTCCACGACCTCCACTCGAGGGTAGGGCAGCACCTCGGCTACAGCGCCTGGCATCGGGTAGACCAGGCTCGGGTCAATGCCTTTGCGCAGGTCACCGGGGATGACCAGTGGATCCACGTCGATAGGGAGCGGGCAGCTTCGGGGCCCTTCAAGACGACGATCGTTCACGGCTATCTCACCTTGTCACTGCTCCCAGTCTTACTCGACGAGACGCTGGTGGTCGAGGGCTGCTCCCTAACCATCAACTATGGGATCGACTATCTCCGCTACCCGGCCCCCTTGCCGGTCGGCTCGAGGGTCAGGATGGGTGTGGAGCTGACTGCGCTCAAGGAGGTCTTCGGAGGAGTCCAGACCACGCTCAAGTGCACATTCGAGGCACAGGGACAAGTGAAGCCCTGCTGCGTGGCAGAGATCCTGTTTCGCTACTACGAATAGGTGCCCTGAAGGCATCGGGGCGGCTGGACCCTTCGATCGGCGGCGTCAGTCCTCCGCCAGGAAGCTCCGATAGACGCCGATCAGGGCCTCCTTCTGCGCCGTTGTGAGCAAGGGATCGGAGCGGATCGTGATCTCCGTCGCGCTCACCCCGGCCGGCCGGACCTCGCCGACCTGCTCTATGAGTCCTGCCTGTGCCAGCAAGGTTTCCGCCGAAACATTGAGCGCCTGAGCCACCGACTGCAGCACCCGTACCGAAGGCTGGTGTAGCCCACGTTCGATCTGGCTTAGATAGGCATTGGACACCTTGGTCATGTCGGCGAGCTCTCTCAGTGAGAGCCGGGCCAGTTTTCTCTGAGTCCGGATGAACTCCCCGAGAAGCGTCAGCTGCGACCGCCAGGGGTCCTGCTCGACCATCCCTAGAGACTAAGTCTTTCCGGGCGCGCAACGACGCCCCGGGATCTTTCCCGGGGCGTCGTTTGGGGGGGGTCTTACTTCGAGGCGGAGCTGCGCTTGGAGGAGCTGCGCTTGGAGGAGCTGCGCTTGGGCGCCACAGGGGCCTCATCCGCAACACGGTCTACGACCGGGCGAGTGGCCTGCAGGACGTTCTTGGTGAACTTCCGCTGATTGTCGAGCACCTTGCCTGCGAAGTCGTAGGCGCTGTCGATGCTCTCCTCGACGGACGGCCAGTCGTTCCAGAACTTGGCAGTCGGAGTGTCGGGGATCATCTTCTCGAAGGCATCCGTCCAGGTCCTGAAGCCCTCTAGTGCCGCCTTCTGCGTCTGCTCGATGCTCTCGAGAATCTGCTGTTGGGCGCCACGGGTTACGTCGGTGGTGTTGACAGCCATTGCTGTTCCTCCTTGGAAATTGTCTCTGGCTTCCTCGTACGCTGATAACTATAGTGCGCAACGCACGGTTTGTCAACCGAAGGCTTTCTGGCTACCAGGCGTAAGCCTCCGGCGCGGGCCCGCCCGGGCCCGGAAAGATCTCGTCGATACGGCCCAAGACCTCATCGGAGAGGTCGATCTCGAGTGCCCGCAAGGACCCGTCGAGCTGCTCCGAATTGCGGGGGCCGATTATCGGTGCGGTCACCACCGGATTGGTCAGCAGCCACGCCAAGGCGACATCAGCGGGCCTCTCGCCGATGTCGGCGCACAGCTTCTCCCACGCCTCCAGCTTGTCCCTATTACGGTCGACCCGCTTCCGGAAGCCCTCGTCGCTGCGGCGACCCTCGGAGGCCTTGGCGAGAGCGCCGGCCAACAGTCCACCGGCGAGAGGGCTCCAGGGGATGACGCCCAGCCCGTAGCGCTCACAGGCGGGAAGCAC
Source organism: Actinomycetota bacterium (assembly GCA_030859735.1). Classification (GTDB taxonomy): domain Bacteria; phylum Actinomycetota; class CADDZG01; order CADDZG01; family WHSQ01; genus JACDAL01. The sequence goes on along the minus strand of JALZJN010000213.1, from coordinate 874 downwards.
CTCGAGCTCGACCGTACGGGCGTCGAGGTTGTAGAGACTCTGCTCTGAAACGAGCCCCAGGAAATTGCGCCGGGAGGCGATCTCGTTCGCCTGGGCGATGTGCCATCCAGCAAAATTGCTGCTGCCCACGTAGAGGATCTTGCCGGCGGCCTGAAGCTGCTCCATCGCCTGCCAGATCTCTTCCCACGAGGTATCCCGCTTGATGTGGTGCATCTGATAGAGATCGATGTGGTCGGTCTGCAGGCGCTTGAGGCTTGCGTCACACGCCCGGCGGATGTTCAGGGCGCTGAGGCCCTCCTGGTTCGGCCATTCCCCCATGCTCCCGTACAGCTTGGTGGCCAGAAAGACCTTCTCACGCCGGCCTCCGCCCTGAGCGAACCAGCGGCCGATGATCTGCTCGGTCACGCCCTCGCCGGGCTTGGGATTCTTGCGCCAGCCGTAGACATTGGCGGTGTCGAAGAAGTTGAGGCCGTGCTCGAGGGCCCGATCCATGATGCGGAATGCGTCGTCTTCGGGCGTGCCGAGTCCCTCCCACCCGAAGTTCATGGTCCCGAGACAGAGCGGGCTGACCTTTACGCCAAGGCGGCCCAGATTGCGATACTCCACAAAGTTCTCCTTTCAATGTCGTTCTGAAGCTTCCTACCCTGCACAGGCAGGCATCGAACAACTGCATGTCTGATCCGGAAGGCGCTGCCGCAGGCCGTGGGGCGCCGAGGAATAGTCGATGCGGTGCTCGGGCTCGGCTGAGTTCTGGCCGATCGACGCCCGGTTGGGTCCGACCTCGATAAGGACCTGCAGCTCCTGGGTCGCTGAGTCCGTTTGCTCGGCGCGATGCTTGCGCCATGGTGAGCGTGGGGGACAAGGCCAGCCGTTC
>JALZJN010000206.1 GCA_030859735.1 Actinomycetota bacterium | reverse complement strand
CTGCCGAAGGCCGCGATAGCGCGTGGCGGCAGTGGATCCGCTCGTACGCTCGCGTAACTGAAAACAAATACGCTTCGATGTGCTCGCGAGTGACCATTCGATCCTGTCAGCAGGACGCCTTCGCGGGAGTCTTCGAACCCCACAAAAAACCCGCGAGCCAACCAGAGACGACCGTGAATGTTCGGAACCAGTCGGAACGACAAGTTGCAGGTCAGCGGCAGTTTCGACCGAAAAACGCAGGGTCCCCCACCTTGCCTGGCCTTATCAACTTGTGGACGCCAACGGTAGCCTTGTTCGAATCCAGGAAATCAAGGGACCACCGAGAAGCTGAACCCATAGCTTCCCCACGAGTAGCCCGCGGAGAGCGACTGGTCGGGAAATGCCGGCGGCCGTCAGAAAAAAGGACGCTGTCGACTATGGCGGCGGCAATGCCCATGACGATTATTGCCTCGCGAGCCCTCGGCGGTGTAGACGAGTGAAGACGAAAAAGTCAACCAACTCGCATCTACCAAATGCTAGTCCGGAGGCTATGGCAAGGCGGAGAGGAGAGCGCCAGGAACGATAATCGCGAGAAACCAGCCTCGACCAGCGGTCCTATGGATAACGTCTTCGGGCCACGATAGTAATTCCAGCCGCATAGGTGCCGGAGGGGTGCGAGAAGCGAATTCCACGAGTGGTATGTGGGGCGGCAGGAACACGATCCGAGCCGGGCCTAATGACTTTTCACGTCACGGGTACGGACAGATCGTTTCGTCGATCAGGGCGTTGAGCCGGGATTGCCCTGCAGGGCGTAGTCGATCGCCTGTTCCGTGGTCATGCCGGCCCCCTCTGTCCAAGCACCGTGAAAACTCTCTTGACCGAGTCTCGTGCGCGGTTCGCTCAGCCATCGATCGAGGCGAACGCTGTCGACATCACCGAGTGGAATTCCGATAGCGTTGCGCAACGAGTCGGCTGCACCGGCTAAGCGGGCTGCTCTGACGAATCCCTCCTGCGCAACGGCGATTCCGGCGAGGGCCTCGATTCCCTCGGCCACCCCGTCGAGATCACCAAGCTCGACGAAGCTTTGCACCGAACTCTTGACCATGTCGGCCGCAGATTGCACCTCTTGCAGCTCTAACTCTGCAAACCCGAGGTTGAGTGACGTAACCGCAATGCCCCACTCGTCGTCGCGCTCCCGGTCAAGCTTCATGGTTTCCTCGAAGAGCTCCCTGGCGCGCTCGGTGTCGCCGAGATCCATGTAGAGAATGGCGAGATTGCTGAGACTTGACGACATCCCTGAGCTGTCCTGCAGCTCTCGACGAATCGCGACGCTCTCGGTCAGCAGATCCTTGGCGCGCTCAAAATTCTGACTCGACCTGGCGACGACGCCGAGGCTGTTGAGGCAGGCTCCCTCTCGGACCCGATCACCCATGGACCGGAAGCCGACCAGTGCTTCTTCGAAAAGCTGAGTGGCGCGCTCCAGGTCCCCGCGCTGGTCCATCAGCACTCCGAGCAAGCGCAGCCCGTTGGCGCGAACATCCTCCAGTCCCTCGACGCGACCCGAGAGAGTTCGCTCGAGCCATTCGCTGCCTTCGACGGCGTGACCGTGTCGATACCAAAAGCGGCCCAGTGCGACGGCCAACCGTAGGGCAAGTCCCGTGTAGGGCCCGGGTTGTTCGCGCGCGCGGTCGAGCCACCAAGACAGCGCGGCGCGCATGTTGTCGTGTTCGGTATCGATGTGAGCGTGCGCGGCGCTCTCATCCCCCTCGCCCGAGGCGAAGGCTTCGGCCAACTCAAGGTAGTAGTGGGCGTGGCGATCTCTCACGGCGGCTCCGCCTCCGTGGTCCTTGAGCAGCTCCAGCGCGTAATCACGGATGGTCTGAAGCATTGAGAAGCGGACTCCTTCGCCCTCTCGCTGGCGGACCAAGCTGTGATCAACGAGGGCGGCCAGACCATCGAGCACATTCTCTTCATCCCCGACCACGTGCTCCGTCGCCTCGAGAGTCGCCCCGCCGCTGAATACGGACAGGTCGCGAAACAGAGCCCTCTCGCTCGGAGACAGCAGTTCGTAGCTCCAATCGATCGTGGAGCGCAGCGTCCTGTGTCTGGCCGGTCCGTCGCGGGAGCCACCAGTAAGCAACTTGAGTCTGTTATCGAGCCGCCCGAGCAGACTCTCAGGTGTCATCAGCTTGACGCGCGCGGCCGCCAGTTCGAGGGCAAGAGGCAGTCCATCGAGCAGATTGCAGATTGCGGCGATAGTCGACGCATTCTCATCGGTGACCTCGAAGTCAGGCTGAGCCTTCGCTGCTCGCTCGACGAAGAGTCGGGCAGCGTCCGAACGCGTGACTTCGTCACGTGTCCCATCGTTGGGCAAACCGAGTGGAGCAAGTGCGTACTCCGCCTCGCCCTGGATGGACAGCAGCACTCTGCTGGTCGTAAGAACCGTCAGGTTTGGGCTGGATTGAAGCAGCCGCCTGATCACGCCGGAGGCGGCGAGTGCCTGTTCGAAGTTGTCGAGCACGAGCAACATGTGCTTGTCGCTGAGATGCTCAACGAGCACATCCGCGGCCTGGCGGTCGCCCTCCACAGGAACATGAAGGTTCTGAGCGATTCTCGATGCAACAAGATCAGCCGTCGTCGCGGTCGTGAGGTCCACAAAGAATGCACCGCTGGTGAAGTCATCGAGCAAATCGAGAGCAACCGAGACGCAGAGCTTCGTCTTACCGATTCCTCCGGGTCCGGTGACGGTCACAAGCCGCACACTGTCATCGAGCAGCTTGCTGCGCAGGGCCTGCAGATCGTCATGCCGCCCGATGAGCGGCTCGAGCTGCTGCGGCACGTTGGTCGGGGGGCGAAGCGACCTCAGCGGCGGAAACTGGGCGGGGAGATCGGCCGGCGCCAGCTGGAGTATCCGCTCGGGATGCTCGAGGTCCTTGAGCCGATGAGCACCGAGGTCCTTGGTCGAGAGGTCGTGCTTTTGATCCGTAGAGAGCTTCGTGTAGGTACTCTCGGACAGGATTACCTGGCCCCCGTGCGCCGCGTCACAGATGCGGGCGGCGCGATGGACGTCTATGCCGACGTAGTTGTCGTCGACCACCAATGGCTCGCCCGCGTGGATGCCCATGCGCACGAGGACAGCCTCACCGTGAGGCCAGTCTTCAGCGTGGAGTGCGCGTTGGGCATCGAGAGCCGCCGCGATGGCGTCGAAGGCTCGGTTGAATGCAACGAAGAACCCATCACCCAGGGTGTCCACCTCGCAGCCATCGTGCCTCGTGAACGCCGCCCGTAGCAGCCGGCGATGTGTGGCGAGTACATCCGCATACTCGTCGCCGAGTCTGTGCAGAAGCTTGGTCGATCCCTCGATGTCGGTGAAAAGGAAGGTGACCTTTCCGGTGGGAAGAGGGATCAAACGAGTGGAGGGGGGCGTCTCAGTCACGCCGACAACACTAGAGGTCCCTGCATGGTCCCGACTCATCAATATGGGCCGTTTCCATCAGCCCAGGCCGTCTTGACCGAGTTCATCGATCGCCACCGCTTGGGCGAGCGAGCTGTCAACGCATGGTGGCCGAGGCGTCGTGCACGCCCAGGTCTCAGCCTTCTCTGGTAACGGTCGACCTGCTCGAACACGGGCGCAAGGACGTTGCGCTCAAGAAGAAGCTCCCTGCGCTCGGGGAACTGATTACCGCCGAGCGGAAGCCATGTTGAAAAGAGCCTTCGAGGTCTAATGGGGGCTGTTAGCGAGGACCGTGGCCGCGCACCTGCTCCCGAACTCGTGGGTGTATCGGCCTGCGTCCATCACACCAAACACGGCTCTTGGGCCGCGTTTGGGCCGCGCCAGATCCCTAAATGCTCAAAGCCA
>JALZJN010000303.1 GCA_030859735.1 Actinomycetota bacterium | reverse complement strand
TCGCGGGCGCCGCCCTTCTACCCGCATGCGGAGGGTTCACCGGAGAGTCGGAGGAGTCGGGATCGGGCACGCTCATCGTCTCCCACGGTCCCGACCCGGTCCTCGCCGAATTGATCCCAAAACAGCTCGAGGATTTCAACGCACAGCACAAGGGCGAGATCGAGGCCATCTTCCGTCCAATGGGTGAGGATTACTTCGACCAGCTGCGGACGCAATTTCAGGCGGGCGGCGGAGATATCGACGTCATCTCCGGAGATGTCATCTGGCCCGCCCAGTTCGGCGCCAACGGCTGGATCGACGACCTGTCTGACAAGTTCACGGAAGAGATGCAAGCGGGCTTCCTCGAAGGGCCGTTGGGGGCCAACATCTACGAAGGGGCGGTGTACGGTGTCCCCTGGTTCACGGATGCGGGCATGCTCTACTACCGCGCCGACCTGTTGAAGAAGAGCGGCTTCTCTGAGCCGCCGAAGACCTACGACGAGCTCTTCAGCATGGCCGAGAAGGTGCAGGCCGACGCCGGGCTGAGGCACGGCCATGTCTACCAGGGGTCCAACTACGAGGGCGGAGTGTGCAACGGGCTCGAGTACGTCTGGGCTCACGGAGGGGAGGTCCTCGATCCTAGCGACCCCACCAAGGTGATCATCGACAGCCCGCAGGCGGCGGCGGGGCTCGCCACCCAGCGGGGGACGGTGGAAGAGGGGATCTCGCCGGAAGCGATCGTCACCTTCACGGAGGCGGAATCCGACGCCGCCTTCACCAACGGTGACAGCGTGTTCATGCGCAACTGGCCCTACGTCTTCGGCATGGTCCTTGCCGGGGACGTCAAGCTCAAGATGAACCAGATGGGAGTCGCTCCGCTGCCGGCAGGCGAGGGGGGAAGCCAGGGCTTCAGTACGCTCGGCGGGTGGAACCTGTTCATCAATTCCGCGAGCGACAAGAAGGACGAGGCGTGGGAGCTCATCAAGTTCCTGTCGAGCCCCGAGGCGGTGAAGTTCAGAGCGATCGAGGGTTCCTACTTGTCCCCTCTGCAGGAGACCTATGACGACAAGGAGGTTTCGTCCAAGGTTCCCGTGTACCCGATCGCCGAACAGATCACCGATCAGATCAAACCGCGGCCGGTGTCCGAGTTCTACGGAGACATGACTCTCGAGATGGCGGAGGAGTTCAACAACTCCCTGAAGGGCGAAACGAGTCCCGAGGACGCGGTCGCCACGCTCCAGGAGGCCATGCAGGGCATCATCGACAAAGGCACTTCGTAGGCTCTCGCACGGGTCAGGTGGAGTCCTGAATGGCTGAGTCCGCGACCGGCGTCGGCAGAGGGACGCGCCCTTCGGGCGGTTTCCTGTGGCGGACGTTAAAGAACGAGTTCACCGACAAGGAGCGCCGGCTCGCCTACATCCTAGTCACCCCGGCGTTGGTCATCATCCTCGCCATCGCCCTTTTCCCGCTGCTCTACGCCATCTGGTTGAGCTTCCAAGAGATCATCATCAATCAATCGAGTTCCTTCGTTGGTCTCCAGAACTACGCCGAGATGTTCCAGGACCCGGACTTCCACAGCGCGCTGAGGAACACGACCGTCTTCACCGTCCTCAGCGTCAGCCTCGAGCTGGTGGCCGGGATGGCCATCGCGCTGGCACTCACCCGCGCCTTCAAGGGCAGGGGTATAGCGCGCGCCACCGCTCTGGCCCCATGGGCGTTCCCCCCGGCGATAGCGGCGGTTATGTGGCGGCTTATGTTCCAGGACCAGGTTGGAGGAGGCATCGTTGCCTACCTGATCAAATCGTCGGGCATCTACACCCACCCGATTCTGGGTAACGACGCCGCGCTCATCGGGGCGGCCGTGCTGGTCGACGCGTGGAAGACGACTCCGTTCATGGCGCTTCTGCTGCTGGCCGGCATGCAGGTCATACCCCAGGACGTCTACGAGGCCAGCAAGGTCGACGGCGCTTCCTCGTGGCAGCAGTTTTGGAGGGTCACGCTCCCACTGGTAAAACCGGCCATGCTGGTTGCGCTTTTGTTCAGGACGCTGGATGCTTGGCGCGTCTACGACCTCTTGTGGGTTATGGGCAACCGCCAGCTCAACTCCCTGTCCGTCTACGTCTACAACGGAGTGAAGATCAGCCAGTTGGACTTCTCCCTCGGCAACGCGGCCGCGGTGTTCGTCTTCCTCAGCTCGATCGCCATCGCGTTCGTCTTCATCAAGGTCCTCGGAACACGAGCAGCGGAGTAAGAAGAAACGTGGGCGGCGAGTTCGAGACCCGGTGGGGAAAGATAGTCTTCTACGTCCTCATCATCCTGTTCGTGCTGATGACAATATCGCCGCTCTTGTGGATGGCGAAGATGGCGCTCGTGAGCCAGGCGGAGCTGGACACCTACCCGCCGACGATCCTGCCGCGGAGCTTGGACCTGACCTCTTTCCAGACCATCTTCAGCGACGATCGCTTTCGCGCCGGCCTGATCAACAGCGTGATCATCGCGGGGGTCACCACAGTCATCTGCCTCTCGGTCGGTTCCATCGCCGCGTACGCGCTGGCGCGACTCAAGTTCGGTTTGCGGGGTCCGGTGCTAAGCATGATCCTGGCGGTGGCGTTCTTCCCGGCGGTCGCGATAATCGCTCCCCTGTTCCTGCAGTTCAGCAACTGGGGGATGGTCAACACGTATCAATCCATGATCATCCCGGACGTCCTCTTCGCGCTGCCGCTCACCGTCTACCTGCTCGTCGCCTATTTCCGTGAGCTTCCCCTGGACATCGAGGAAGCGGCCAAGGTCGACGGAGCGGGACCCATGCAGACCTTTTTCCGGGTCACCCTTCCGCTCTCGATCCCGGGGGTGGTCACCACAGGTTTGCTGTGTTTCATCTTCGCGGCTACGGAATTCCTGTTCGCAAATACTTTTGCCTTCGATTCCACGACGCAACCCGTTACCGTGATCATTCCGCAGTTCGCCACCCAATACAGAACCGACTACGGGGCCCAGGCCGCGGCGTCGATGATCGTGACCATCCCCCTGACAATCCTCGTTCTGGCGTTCCAGCGCCGCATCGTCTCCGGCCTCACGGCGGGAGCGGTGAAGTAGA
>JALZJN010000199.1 GCA_030859735.1 Actinomycetota bacterium | reverse complement strand
TACGGAGGTTCGAGATAATGGCAGTAGCCGAAGTAACGGACGCGACTTTCGAGAGCGACGTTCTGCGATCGGAGAGGCCGGTCATAGTAGATTTCTGGGCGCCGTGGTGCGTGCCTTGCCGGCGGGTATCCCCGATCCTCGAAGAGATGTCCGAGTCGCGCCAGGACGTTGCTTTCGTCAAGGTCAACGTAGACGACAACCCTCAGGCAGCGATGAACTACAGCATCTCGAGCATTCCGACCATCGCCCGTTTCGAGGAAGGGCAGGTCACCCAGCAGGCGATAGGAGCCCTACCGAAGAACCAGCTATCGGCACAGCTCGGCCTGTAATTGCGAATAGCAACTCTCGCGGTTACAATCTCTGGCGCATGAGTCCCGCGGAGCCGGGTACGCCCGGACGCTGCGCGGGGCGTCGTAGTAAGTCCGAAGATACAAGGAGGTAAGGAAAATGAAGTTCAAGCCTTTGGGAGAGCGGGCGCTCGTCCAGATCGTCGAGCGCGAGGAGACGACAGCCTCGGGGATAGTCCTGCCCGACACGGCCAAGGAGAAGCCGCAGACGGCCGAGGTCGTCGCCGTCGGCCAGTTCGAGAACGGGATCAAGGTCAGCGAGGGCGACGTCATCGTCTTCGCCAAGTACTCGGGCACCGAGATCAGCCTCGACGGCGAGGACTACATGATCCTCGACGCTGACGATATCCTGGGGATAGTCGAGAGCTAGAGGAAAGAGCAAGAGTCGGCTCTCCGGAGCGCCGGGCATCCTCACGGGGCCCGGCGCTCACGCGTTGGCCGGCCCGAAGGCTGAGCGAGAAAAGAGGGGAGACCGGTCGGGTACGTGCGTACGCTGCGTAGGGGAGACAGGGGGCGTGAGGTCGTCGACCTCCAGACCCGCCTGCAGGCTCTTGGTCTTGACCTGGGAAACAGGGGTATAGACGGCGTTTTCAGGGAGAGGACAGAGCTCGCCGTTAGGGCGTTCCAGCAGCAACTTGGGCTCCTCACCGATGGGCTCGTCGGGCCTATCAGCTGGCGCGAGATCGTGGAGGCCGGCTACAGGCCGGCAGGACGCCTGCTATACCTCAGGCAGCCGCCCTTTAGAGGCGCTGACGTCGTCGAACTCCAGCAAATGCTCGACGACCTTGGGTTCGACCCCGGCGCCGTCAACGGCCTGTTCGACCCACGTACCGTCAGGGCCGTTCGCGACTTCCAGAGGAACGCAGGCCTGCAGGACGACGGGGTGGTGGACGCGACGGTCTTCAAGGTTTTGAACACCTTCGCCGCACAATCCCTCGGAACCCACCAGCTTCCGGACAAGAGCGGAGGGTACTTCACCGATGACCTCTTCTCCGGGTCCATAGTCGTCGATGCCGCCCACGGCGGCAGGGATACAGGATACGAGAGCCCGGCTGGGCTCTCCGAGGCGGACTTGAACCTCGCCGTGGCCCAGGAGCTGGCCCAGATCCTGCCTGCCAGAGAAGTCCTCTTGACCAGGAGCGGGGACGAGGAGGTCTCTGCGGCCGACAGGGCCTTCCTCGCCAACTCCTCGGGGGCGAAGATGATCGTCTCCGTCCACCACGCTTCCCACCCGACCCCGACCGCCTGCGGCACAGCTTCCTTCTACTTCGGGCGGCTCGGCTATCAGTCGCACAGAGGCAGGATGGCCGCCGCTTATCTGCAGCGGTGCATCAGTCAGACTCTTGGTACCCGCGATATCGGGGAGTTCGGTAGATCTTTCGAGATCCTGCGCGAGACGAACATCCCGGCCATAATCCTCGAGCCCCTGCATCTTACCAACGCCGAAGAACTAGACCTCGCCTCCGACCCCTACTATCCCGCAACCGTCGCCGAAGCCATAGCCAGCGCTCTCGAACTCTACGCCGGTCGCGATACAGCGTTCATAGCTGTGTAGCAGCGTGTCAGCACTTCAGCACGACGGCTCCGCCGCCTTGTCAGCCAGTCAACAAGCACCCGAAAGCCGACAAGCGCCCGACAGGGCGCATGCTGAAAGTAAGTAGCCGGCTGGTATAATAATTGCCTCAGTCGGGACGTAGCGCAGCCTGGTAGCGCGCCTCGTTCGGGACGAGGAGGTCGGAGGTTCAAATCCTCTCGTCCCGACTTTTTGAGCAAGTCAGCACGGCGGGTCCGCCGCCTTGTCAGCACGCTTCGGGCCCTTGGCCATCGCTTGTCAGCTTGTCAGTTTCTCCCTTTCCGGCCTCGCTGTGCAGCGCACATGGGATCATCGCTGAGGGCGTGGTCACGTTCTACGCCCATGGCGACGCTCTCAGACGACTAGCTGAAGTGCTGACAAGGCGCGAAGCGCCGTGCTGACAAGTGTAGGCGAAGCCTGAGCGTGCTGAAATGCTGCCAAAGGCAGCGTGCTGACTAGCTTCGTTCCTCTGCCTCTTCGAGAAGCGCGCCCCAATCGGCGTACAAACCGTCGAGAACGCTTTTCAGCTGGCGGTGTTCGCTGACGACTTCGCGGGAGCGTTTGCCGTCGGAGTAGAGCTCTGAGGTGGCCATCTCCTTTTCGAGGCGGGCCACGCGGCGCTCGGTCGCGTCGATCTCGCCCTCTACAGCGACGAGGCGGGTAGCCAGGATGCCCTGCTCTTTGCTCTGGCCCGGCCTGACGCGCCTGCGCTGGCGACTCGTGCCGCCCTTCGGGCCCGCATCCAGCCTGAGGTGGGAACGGTAGTAGTCATAGCCACCGAGGTAGTTCCTGAGCTTCCTGCCTTCAAGGTCCACGACCCTGGTCGCCAGCTTGCGCAGGAAGTAGCGGTCGTGGGAGATGAAAAACATCGTGCCGCTGTACTCGAGCAGCGCATCTTCCAGGGCCTCGCGGGCAGGAATGTCGAGGTTGTTGGTAGGCTCGTCGAGCAGCAGGAGGTTCGCACCGCTCACCACTATCTCGGCCAGGCTCAGACGGTTCCTCTCGCCGCCGGAGAGAGATCTTACTCTCTTGAAGACGTCTTCGCCGGAGAATAGGAAGGCGCCGAGAAGGTCGCGGGCCTCGGGGGCGTCGAACCCCGTCGCGTCCATCGCTTCTTTCAGGACGGTCTTGGAGTCATCGAGGCGGGCCAGCTGCTGGTCCTGGTAGGCGAGCCTTACGTTTTTGCCCGGCCTGACCATGCCTCTCTGGGGAGAGAGTTCGCCTGTGGCGAGGCGCATGATCGTGCTCTTCCCTGTCCCATTGGGGCCGAGCAAGGCAACCCTCTCCCCACGCTCGATGACGAGGTCCAAGCCTTCCAGGAGCGGCTCGTCGGCGTCCCCATGGGCGTAGCGCACGTCCTCCATCTCGAGCACGACGCGCCCGGCCCGCGTGGTCTCCCTCCCGAGGTCGAGCCTGACGGTCTTCGATGATCTCCTCGGGTCCTCTATCTTCTCCATCCTGTCGAGGAGCTTCTGCTTGCTCCTGGCCTGGCTGGCCTTACTCGCCTTGGCCCTGTTTTTCTCGACGAAGCGTTCGAGTTGCGCC
>JALZJN010000191.1 GCA_030859735.1 Actinomycetota bacterium | reverse complement strand
CCGCCGTCGAGGTGGCGCGGCGTCACGGAGGGTTCGTGTTGTCCACCTCGGTCAAAGACGGGAATGCGAAGTCGGGCAGGCTCGTGATCAGAGTCCCGGCGGAGTCGTTCGAACGCGCGTTGACCGACATCGAATCCCTTGGCGACGTCAACCGCGAGGTCGTCTCGGGCGAGGACGTCTCCCAGGAGTTCATAGACCTGCAGGCGCGCCTTCGCAACGCCGAGGCGCAGGAGAAGGCCTTGTTGAAGCTCATGCGCCGGGCACAGACGGTGCAGGACACAATCGACGTCCAGCGCGAGCTGCAGACGGTTCAGCTGCTCGCCGAACAACTGAACGGACGTTTACGCTATCTCGAGGACCAGACCTCGTTCAGCACCATCACGCTCGAGCTCGACGAGAAGGGCGCGCCGGCAGCAGCCTCCAAGGGAGTGCTCGAGCAGGCCTGGGAAAATGCAACCAAGACCTTCTACATGGTGGTCTCGGCCGTAATCCTGGGTGCCGGTTTCGCCCTGCCGCTGGTCATCCTTCTTGCAATCGTGCTGCTGATCGCGCGTCTGGTGCGCCCATACCTTCCCTCGCGCTCTCGAACAACCCCTGCCGAGGAGGTGTGAGGAGATCTCCCCAGAAGTTCTTAGCTCGGGCCGACCGCCGGGCAAAAAAACTAGAAGGCGGGCGGTTCGGTATACCTCCCCCAGACCTGCCTCAGAGCGTCGGTCATCTCGCCCAACGTCACGTAGGCCTTGGCCGCCTCGATCAGGACCGGTATCGTGTTGGCCGACTCGTCACTCGCGGCTCGTTTCAAGACATCGAGCGCACCCTGGGCCGCGTGCTCGTCCCGGTTGGCCCTGACCTCCGCCACTGCTTTGGTCTGCCCCTCCTCGATATCGGGACCGATGATGAGCAGGTCGGGTGACTCCTGCACCGTGCCGGTGAACCGATTGACACCGACGATCACCTTCCGACCCGCCTCGAGAAGTTGTTGGTATCTGAAGGCGGCGTCGGCGATCTCTTTCTGAAAGAAGGCGTCCTCGATGCCACTGAGCATGCCGTCGAGAATCGAACCATTCCCCATCTCGTCGATCCTCGCGAGATAGAGCTCCGCCTCTTTCTCGACTCTCTCCGTAAGCTCCTCCACGAACCATGAGCCGCCCAGCGGATCGATGACGTTGGCTGCACCTGTCTCATATGCAACGACCTGTTGGGTTCTGAGCGAGATTTCAACGGCCTCGTCACTGGGAAGCGCGAGCACTTCATCGAGCGAGTTCGTGTGCAAGGACTGTGTCCCCCCCAAGACGGCTGCCAGGGCTTCTGTCGTCGTGCGCACCACATTGTTGAAAGGCTGTTGAGCCGTAAGCGAGACGCCTGCAGTTTGCGTGTGGAACTTCAGCATCCACGAACGCTCCTTGGTTGCGCCGTACCGATCTCGCATCCAGCGAGCCCAGATCCGGCGCGCCGCCCGAAACTTCGCAATTTCTTCGAAGAAGTCGATATGCGAGTTGAAAAAGAACGACAGTCCCGGGGCAAAATCGTCCACTGCCAGACCGTTGCGCCGGCCCAACTCGACATGAGCGAAACCCGACGCGAGTGTAAAAGCAAGCTCTTGAACCGCCGTCGATCCAGCCTCGCGAATGTGGTAGCCGGATATGGACAGCGGCTTGTAGCGGGGAACGTCGTTCACGCAAAACTTCATCATGTCGGCAGTGAGCCGCAGGTGTGGCTCAGGCGGGAAGAGCCACTCTTTCTGAGCGATGTACTCCTTCAAAATGTCTGTCTGACAAGTCCCATCCAGCCTGGAGAGATCCGCCCCTTGCTTCTCGGCGGCCGCCATGTAGAACGCAAACAGCATCGGCGCCGGCCCTGAGATCGTCATGGAAGTCGAAATGGCCGTCAAATCGATCTCGTCGAACAGCACCTCCATGTCGGCGAGTGAGTCGATGGCCACACCGCAACGGCCGACCTCACCCTCAGAGTGCGGATGATCGGAATCGAGACCCATGAGCGTCGGCATATCGAATGCCACCGACAACCCCATCAAGCCATGGTCGAGCAGGAACTTGTAACGGCGGTTCGTTTGGGCGGCCGTCCCGTAGCCCGAGAACTGCCGCATGGTCCACAGCCGGCCGCGGTACCCACTCGGGTAGATGCCGCGAGTGTAGGGCCACTCCCCCGGGACGCCTATGCGTGGATCGACGTCGTCTGGCCCATAGAGGGCCTCGAGGGGAACGCTGGAGAGGGTATCGAAATCGACATCATCCCTGAGCCTGCTGGCTCTATAGCGCTCCTCCCACCGCCTCCGGGAACCGTCTGCCATCTGGCGATTCTATCTTCGCCGCAACGGCTAGGCGGGGCGTGGGTCAACTATTGTCGGCGGACGGACTACGATGACGGGCGGCCGGCCACAGACAGACTGGACGACTAATGCCTCGATTCTTTCGATTGCTCGTGGACAAGGATGCGCTCACCGATGAGCTCTTCGAGTTCGTGACCGATCAAACTCCGTGGCGCAACCGGCGCCCGGTAGTCGAAGAGCTCAACAACTTTGCACCAGGCGTGATCTATGTGATGGAGAACATGATCCTGGACGGCGTCGACAAGAGACGGTACGTCAAGGAGTATGTCGAAGCGGTCTTCGATGGAGCCGAAGACACCGACGTCTACATGACCTGAGCGTTCCTTTCGAGGGCATTCATCAAGAGATCGGCGGCCGCGTAGGGATCGATTCGGCGTGCCGCAACCTCATGCGTCATCTCCGACAGCAGCGGCGCCAGTTCTTCTTCGACGCGCCTGCGGTAGCGTTCGGCCACGATCCGCTTGATCTCACGCTTCGTTCGAGCCCGCCGGCGGCTCTCGAGCCGTCCCGCCTCCTCTTGCCAGACGCGGTGCTTTTCGACGGCCGTCCACAACGCTTCGATTCCCTCGCCCTTAGTGGCGATCGTCTGAACGATCTCAGGCCTCCAATCGGCTTCGGCCAGCTCCAACATCCGGGTCAGCTCCTGCGTGGTCTCACGCGCTCCAGGGCGATCGGCCTTGTTCACGACGAAGACATCTGCTATCTCCATGAGCCCCGCCTTGGCCGTCTGGATAGCGTCGCCCCACCCCGGATTCACCACCACCACGGTGGTGTCGCATGCGTCGGCGATCTCGACCTCCGCCTGTCCCACGCCTACCGTCTCGACCATTACGGCATCGATGCCGGCCGCTTCGAGCACATGCATCGCCTCGAACGTGGCAAGTGCCAGACCTCCGAGATGACCTCGCGTAGCCATCGATCTGATGAACACGCCCGGATCGGTCGCATGGCCTTGCATGCGAACCCTGTCGCCAAGGAGAGCGCCACCCGAGAAGGGGCTGGAGGGGTCGATGGCGAGCACGCCGACGCGCGCCCTGTGTCTCCTGACCTCAGCGATGAGCCGTTCGGTAAGGGTCGACTTGCCGGCCCCCGGCGCGCCGGTGACGCCCACGGAGTAGACGTGGCCGGTTCGCACGTACAGGTCCTTCATCACAGGGCCCAGCGCCGGGGTCCCATCCTCGACCAGTGAGATCAGTCGCCCCATCGCGCGGGGGTCGCCCTCGAACACGCGTTCGGCGAGGCTCTGGAGCTCCGCCGGGTCAGACCTCGAGGGCTACGACCTCGGTGATACCCGGGACGCGTTCGCGCAGGATGCGCTCGACTCCATGCCGAAGCGTTACGGGAGAGATCGGACAGGTGTCACAGGTTCCGAACAATTGCACCGTGACGATTCCGCCCTTGACGCTGTCGAGTTGGATGTCCCCTCCGTCCATCTGAATGGCGGGACGAATCAACTCGAGGGCGGTCCTGACCTGATCCTCGACCGACTTGAGCTGCTCCACCCCTCCATCCTACCCGGCGAGCCTGGGAACCGGCGGGAGACGACCCGAGCGGCAGGCGACTGCGAAGCCTCCGCTTCCCGACCCCCAAGTCCGGCGTCACGCCGGGGAAACCTCTATGTCTGCTCCCAAGAGGCGGAGCTTGTGATCGAAATCCTCGTACCCGCGCTGGATGTGCCCCTTGTCGAACACCTCGGTTCGGCCCCGGGCGCACAATCCGGCCAGCACCAGGGCTGCGCCGGCCCGGATGTCGGGAGCCTCCACCGGCGCGCCGGACAAGCTTTCGACCCCACGGATCACGGCGTGATGGCCCTCGACTTTGATAGAGGATCCCATGCGAGAAAGCTCATCGACGAAGACAAAGCGAGCCTCGAAAACATTCTCGGTCAACAAGGACGAACCGTGGGCCTTGGCCAACAGGACCATCATCGGATGCTGCAAATCGGTGGGAAATCCCGGGAAGGGGAGAGTAACGAGGTCGATGGCATGCGGGCGGTCCGCCATGCTCACCTCAACCGCATCGCGGTGCCGACGAACCTCTGCGCCGGCCTCCTCGAGCTTTTGCAGCGGGAGCTCTATGTGCTCGGGTCGAAGGCCGACCAGCCGAACATCACCGCCCGTGGCGGCCGCACCAATGGCGAAGGTGCCCGCCTCGATGCGGTCGGGCATGATCTCGTGATGCACGGACCGTAGCTCGGTGACACCTTGGATTCTTATGGACGGGGTTCCCGCCCCCGTGATCCGGGCGCCGGCGGCGTTCAGAAAGCTCGCGAGATCCTGTATCTCCGGTTCGCGCGCCGCATTCTCTATCGTGGTCTCGCCGTCGGCCGTTGCCGCCGCCATCACGAGATTCTCTGTCGCCCCGACGGAGGGAAACTCGAGCAGGACGTTTGCACCCGAAAGGCGCTCGACGATACCTTCGACGTAGCCGTGCTCCGACACAAACTTGGCGCCCATCCGTTCGAAGCCCTTGAGATGGAGATCAATGGGACGTGACCCGATTGCGTCCCCTCCCGGAAGCGCAACACGTGCACGACCCAGGCGCGCCAAGAGAGGACCCAGAACCTGAATAGACGCTCGCATCATTGTGACCAGCTCGTAAGGAGTTTCGTCGAGGAGATCACCCGACGAGTCGATCCATAGAGAGTCGCCGTCGCGATCCACTCGGGCGCCGAGCCGTTTCAGGACCTCACTCATGAGGGCAACGTCGGTGATGCGAGGAACCCGTTCGACCACTACCTCGCCGGGAACCATCAGCGCCGCAGCCATTATCTTCAGGGCAGAGTTCTTTGCGCCGCTGATGGGAATTTCACCCCGCAACGCGCGGGGCCCATGGACGGAGTAGCGCAACATCGGTTTCATCCTAGAGCGTCATCCTGCAGGTAAGGCGTGCACCCAGAGCTACTCACCGACCGAAGGTGGCCCGGGTTGGAGTCCCCGGACCACCTTGGAGGGTGTTGCTCGACTATCTGACGGCTCTGCGAGCCGTCGCCTTCCTTGTGCCGATCGCTCTTCTGTGTCCTGTTGCCGTCCGTCCGGTCGACGACTTGCGGGCGGTGGATTTGCGTCCGGTGGACTTCCTGCGGCCGGTCGTCTTGCGTCCGGTGGACTTCTTCCGGGCGGTTGACTTCCTGCGGGCGGTGGACTTCTTCCGGGCGGTGGACTTCCTGCGGGCGGTTGACTTCCTCCGGGCGGTGGACTTCTTGCGGGCGGTTGACTTCTTCCGTCCGGTGGACTT
>JALZJN010000169.1 GCA_030859735.1 Actinomycetota bacterium | reverse complement strand
TAGCAGCGCCACTTCAGATTGCCGGTCGAAGCGAAGCCTCCGGCGACATGAGGCTCGCTGTGTTCCTTCTCGTTGCGCCAGCGGTGGCCGCAATCGATGCACTTGACCCCGTCGAACTCGGGAGGCTCGCCCAGCTCCAGTGCCAAGAGGACCTCCACCGGAGTGTTGCGAGTCCAGCGGCGAAAGTGACGGAGATCGGTGCCGTCGTAGAAGACCCCGCTGAGAAAGGCGTCGGAGGCGATCTCTCTGGCCCTCTCAGCCGAGACGGGCCCGACCCCGGGAATCTTGCACACTTCGGCCCCAGTCGCTTCCGCTCCGTCGCCCTCTTTCACATCCTTCCAGCCCCGCTGGGCGATCTCGTGTGAGACCAGCACCACCAGCTCGGGCTTGCGCGCCGGGCTTGTGGTTCCTGTAGAGGAGAGCAAACCGGCGTAGGCGTCGGCGAGACAGCGCTCGAAGGGCTCCTGTAGGCCCTCCTTCTTGGCACAACGAAAGCGCCGCCCGGCCTCGGCCTCGGCCCTATTGACGAGGGGAACTCCGACATGAGGCTCCAGGAGGAGGTTGATGGAGATCATGCCGAGCTCGTCCCTATAGCTGCGAGCCCTTCTGGCCTCGTGCTGGCGCTGCGCCAGCCCCCGGTGCTGCTCGGCCTCTAAGACCACCTTTCTCGATTTTTCTCTGAGCGTCTGGAAGGAGTCCTCCTGGGCCGCCTTCAGGAGTCCCGTGGAGGAGCCGGGAGAGGCCTGCTCCGCCTTGGCGATCTCTGTCGCCTGGTCCACGGAGAGCTCGCCCGATTTGAACGCCTCTCTGACCTCGTCGGCCCCCTTCAAGGAGTTTCCGGTGTCCACTGCGGACTTGGCCTTGCCCACAGACACTCCGGTGGCTCGCGCCACCAGCTCCGGGTCGTCTAGCTTTGCCGCCAGCATGGTCTCGCCGTAGGACACCAGCTTCTTTGCTCTTGCGTAGCGCGACAGTAGTTCCCGCACCGCATTCGCATCCAATACCTCGGGCTCGAGATCGATGTTGGACTTCTCGATCTGCCTGATCGCCTCGTCCATCGCGGTGAACTCCATAGCTCTCACTGTGACAGAGGGCTGTGACAATTCAGGAGTCGAAACCGGACTTTCTAAGAAGATTTCTTCAGATTTCTCTGCTTCTTTTTCGAGCGTCTGTGGTCAGGAGGCGAAGGGATCACGTATGCGCCGTCTGCTTGTGACGCGGCTCCATCGAGCGTTCGCCGTGACTCGAGTGAGACAGTCTTGTTCGCAGCTGTCACAGCATGGGTAGCCTGGGTGCCTTCACAGTTGACTTGGTTTCGCGAACGCCAAGACCCCCCTCTGATGCTCGGTAGCATCGCTCACGATGCTGCCTCCAGTGCTATCAGAGCCTTCTTTATTTCACTGCCCCCACCGTACCGGCCGATGGTTCCGTCCGATCGGACAACCCGGTGGCAAGGGATGACGACGGGGATCGGATTGGTTGCACACGCCGAGCCCGCGGCGCGCACGGCCTTGGGGTTACCGGCGGCCGCAGCTACCCAGGCATAGGTAGCGGTTTTTCCGTACCCGATCTCCAACAATTGTGCGAGTACCTTGCGCCGAAACCCGCGAGAGAGCCTGAGATCGAGCGGCACATCGAATACCACACGCCGGCCGACGAAGTACTCATCCAGCTCCCGAGCTGGGCCGTCGAGCCGGGCAGGGGCGTTCAGAATCCGAGGGCTGATGGTTTTTGCGAGTGCCGCCAGCACCGAATCGTGGCTCTCGCAATCGTATGCGACCCGGACTAGACCACGGTCGGTGGCGGCGAGGAGAAGCGGGCCCACGGGGGTGTCGATGAATCGATAGGCGACGTCGAGGATCCCCTCGGCTTCCGCCATCGCAGCCAACCGACTATGCAGACGCTCGTGCGCGGCCGAGTCGTCGTAGAAGAGCCGATCGATGATGTCTGGCCTTTTATCGTCGGTGGCGTTCATTGGACTCCTTTGTAGATGGCTCGAAACTTCTTGATGCCGTCGAACGCGGCCCTTCTAGCCGCCGCTTCGCTGTTGCCGAGAATCTCTGCAATTTGCGCGTACGGCAGACCGACGAGGTAGTGATAGGAAACTGCTTCCCGTTGCTTGTCCGGGAGAGCTTGCAGCGCTTCCCAAAGCTCGATGTGCTCCGGCGCCGGCTGATCCTGAGCGGATGCCGTTGTCTCGGGTAGCTCTGCTACCGGAATTGGGTTTCGTGTGCGCGTTCTATGCTGATCGATAGCTTTCCGTTTGGCGATCGTGACCAGCCACGCCTCAAGGTTGCTGTCTGGGCGAAGATCGGGATAAGCCCGGAGAGCCGCAAGAAACGTCTCCGACCATGCGTCCTCTGCATCGTGAGGTCCGAGGAGAGCGCGGCATACCCGTAGGATGGCGGGCCCGTGTTCGGCAACGACCTGTGCGAAAGGCTTCATGGCAGAGCGTGTAGAGGTTCCGGTTCCTGTATTCGTGAGTTCTAGGCTTGAAACAGCGTGGCGGCACGGGCCTCTGCAGGGGTTTCAAGGTCCAGGAGATAGCGTTTGCTTTCGAGACCGCCGGCGTAGCCGGTGAGGGAACCGTCGCTTCCGATGACTCGATGGCAGGGAACGATGATCGAGATCGGATTGTGAGCGTTGGCAAAGCCGACGGCTCGGGCCAGAGCGGGGTCGCCTAGATCGCGAGCGATAGCGCCGTAAGAGCGAGTCTCTCCGTAGGCGATCCGCTTAAGCAAAGCCCACACCCGGTGCTGGAAGGTGTCACCATGCGCTGCAGTGGTGACGGTGAAATCCCGGCGCTCTCCATTGAAATACTCGCTCAGCTCCTCGACTGCTTGCTCGAAACCCGAGGACTTGCGTTCCCCGAGGACCGTTCTTCCAAGGGCTCGTCCCTTCATATACAGGCCGCTCAGGACGCCGTCGGTGTTCACCAACCCGAGATCGCCTATCGGCGACTCGGTAATTGTGTGAGTTCGCATGACCATTCCTTCCGTGAGTCCCATCTCAGCCGTCATCTATTGAGTAAACGCTCGAGGCCTGGTTTCGTGAGATCGAGAAGGTATCGACTCCGTCAGACGACCAGGCGAACGCTTGGTGGGAGAGACGTTCCAGCAAGGGGAGGATTGTTCTAACTTCGTTCCCACGGGGCTTCGTCATCCATTTTCTTGTAGTAGCGGGCGAGGTGGTTCTTGACCCTCTCAATGTCTTTCTGGGGCAGGTCCACGCCCCCACGCGACCCCTCTATGACATTGCCTGCCGCAATAACACCCCGGCGAACCGCGTAAAGGCTTCCATCTATGACGTCGGCGATCTGCAGCTTGTACGACTTGAAAAGGTCCTTCCGCTCGGCGTCGTACCAGACAAACGCGGCTCTGTAGTCATCGTTGGGCTTATCCTTCGCCCCGGCCCACTCCCGGACGCGTTTGTTCGCCGCATCCCCGTCCCAATCACGGCCCCGATCAGTCATAGGAAGGTCTTGGAAAGTAACAACGGACATCGAGGTCTCTCCCAGATGTGATCAGCTCGTCTAAGTCGAGCTACTTGCGCATGACCTCATGGAGCTTTCCAGATCCCACATCATAAATGGCCCCTGCGACGGGGATGTTGTCGGGAATTAGGGGCGAGCTTCGCAGCGTCTCGACATCGTCGACAACGCTTTGCTCGAGGTCCGAGAAGGGCAAGAAGTCCCGATCGCCGGCTTCCGATCCGAGATCCGCTTTTATCTTAGCCGCGAGTTGCTCATTCGAGAAGGTCAACATTCCGCAGTCTGTGTGGTGAATAACGATGATCTCGTCGGTTCCAAGCAGGCGCTGCGATATGACGAGAGAGCGGATGGCGTCCTCTGATGCACGGCCTCCGGCGTTGCGGATCACGTGAGCATCGCCGAAGTCTAGGCCGCAGAACTGCTCGGGATGAAGTCGGGCGTCCATGCAGGTCAGAATCGCAAGGGCGCGGGCGGGAGGCATGGACAGGCCGCCCGCGGCGAACGAGGACGCGAATCTCTCGTTTGCGGCGACCACTTCATCGAACTTAGCCACAGAACCACCTCCAATTACTCGTGTTAACACCGGAACAGTAGTACTACCATGGTCTTTGCGCGCTCCTCCGTGGCTCCCAGAGGGAGACTGCCTGTGGGGGGCACCGACCCCAACCTGAGCCAGCCGACCCTGAACCGGCATTAGCTGCGACGGTGGCAGGTAGAGGCGGGCGTGGGGAGCCGCCCTGAAGGTCGAGAAACAAACCTATCGAGCAGAGAGCTCGGCAAGAAAAGGCCTGTCGACGCTGAGTTAGGACCTGTGGCACCCGCAGATTCTCGATGCGAACGCCGACCCCCCTGAAGGATGCAGTTGCCGTCTTTTCGCGGCCGACCTCTCGTTCAAGCTGCGAACTCTGGGCTGACTCGCACGCCCTCCAGATAGCCGCTTCCCTCCGAGAGCCGGGGGTTTGCGGAATCTGGCACAATCTGACGTCATGACCGAGACTCGTTCCCACCTGCGGATGGAGGCCTCGAGCGAGGACGCCTCCGTCACTCCGCTCGAGCTCTTCTTCGACTTGGTCTTCGTTTTTGGGCTCACGCAAGTGACTGCCCTGATGGCCGCCGACCTGACCGTCAGCGGCCTCGTCCGGGGACTACTCGTGCTCGGCCTTCTGTGGTGGAGCTGGACCGGATACGCCTGGCTGGCCAACGTGGTCCGTGCCGACGAAGGAGCGGCCCGGATAGCAATGCTGGCTGCGATGGCCGCCATGTTCGTTCTGGCCTTGTCCATTCCCGAAGCCTTCTTCGACGAGCCGGGCGGACTGAACGGCCCGATGGTGGTGGGACTCTGCTACTTTGCGTTTCGGGCGCTGCACCTGCTGCTGTTTTGGATCATTGCGGAAGGCGACGAGGGTCTGCGTCACCAGCTGGTGCGGTTTACCCCCTCTGTGATCGGGGGAACGGCACTGCTCCTCATTGCCTCCCAATTGGAGGGCACGCCGCAAACGGTGTTGTGGGGAGCGGCTCTGTTGGCGGACTACGGCGGAACTTTGCTTGCCGGAGCCTCGGGATGGCGGCTGCGTTCGGCCGGACACTTCGCCGAGCGTCACGGCCTCATCGTGATCGTGGCTCTGGGCGAGTCCATTGTCGCCATCGGAGTGGGGATGGCGGGGTTGGCCATCTCGTGGCCGATCCTAGTAGCGGCCGTGGTCGGCTTGATGTTGGCGGCGGGATTGTGGTGGATGTACTTCGACATCACATCTCTTGTGGCCGAACGGGCGCTTGCCGATGAGATGGACGATGACCGTCCGCGTTTGGCCCGTGACGCCTACAGCTTCCTGCACCTCCCATTGATCGCCGGAGTTGTGTTGCTTGCGTTGGGGATGAAGAAGCTGCTCGAGTACGTCGGCGACACGGAGCACCATGAGCTTACCGACCCACTTACGGGGATCGGTCTCTATGCCCTCTACGGAGGCGTGGCTCTGTACCTAGTTGCGCACGCCGCGTTCAAGTTGCGCGCCACTCATATCCTAAGCATCCAGCGTCTTGTGGCTGCAGCCGTGGTCCTTGTGCTGCTTCCACTGGGAGCCCGGCTGCCGGCTCTGGGTGCACTCGTCGTTCTCACCGCCGTGGTCGTGGGGCTGGTTGCCTTTGAGTCGGTCCACTTCGCCGAGGATCGCAACCGCATTCGGCACGAGGGAGCAGCGCACCACTCGAGCGGAGCCGTTGAACACTCCTAACGTGGTGGTGACGAGGTGACGGGTGAGAAGGCAGGGCTGACCCTGCTCGTCGATGCGGCCAGCTTGATCTATCGGGCCTTGTTCTCGACCCCCGATACGGTCACCGCTCCAGACGGAAGCCCTATCAACGCTGCCCATGGATTTCTCGGGATGCTCGCCCGGCTCATCTCGGACCACGATCCTGGGTTCATCTGCTGTGCGGCCGATGAAGATTGGCGGCCCCAGTGGCGGGTAGAGCTGATCAGTTCCTACAAGGCCGTCCGGGCAGACGAAGGCAGCGCTCAAGAGAAGGCCGAAGAGCTGTTGGCCCCTCAGATGCCTGTGCTTTTCGAGATTTTGGAGGGATGCGGAATTGCTGTGGTCGGGCACCCAGGGTGCGAGGCCGAAGACGTCATCGGAACGCTGGCAGAGCGCGCCCCCGGCCGCGTCGCCATCGTTTCCGGCGACCGGGACCTTTTCCAGCTGGTGCGGGATCCCAACGTGTTCGTCCTCTACCCACGACGTGGTGTCAGCAAGCTGGACGTGGTGACCGAGGGCTACATCGAAGATCGTTATGGCATCCCGGGCCGGTCGTACCTCGATTTCGCGGTGCTCCGAGGGGACCCCTCGGACGGCCTTCCAGGTGTTAGAGGTATCGGCGAGAAGCTGGCGAGCTCGCTGGTGGCGCGTTACGGGAGCCTGGAGGGGATTCTGGAAGCTGCGACTTCCTCGAACCCTGGGGTGGCGATCGGAAAGGTCAGGCGTGAGGTCGACTATGTGAAGCGGGCTGCCCAGGTAGCTACGATTCCCACCGATCTTCCGCTGTCTGATGCCGATCTCACCCGGCCACGACGTCGTCCGAGCACCTCCCTGTACGAGGTCGCAAGGGAGGCAGGACTCGAAGGTGCGCTACGTCGCCTGGTCGAAGCCATGACGGGAGGGGCTTCGTGAGCGCACGGAGAGGAATGGCGGGGTGACTGCTTTGCCGCTCTTCCCGACCTCGCTGGTGGGCAGCTACCCGCAGCCGGAATGGTTGATCGACCGCGCCAAGCTGGCCGGCCGTTTTCCGCCGCGCGTCAGAGCCCGAGAGTTGTGGAGAGTCGACGCCGAACATCTTGCACAGGCCCAAGAGGACGCCACGGTTGTTGCGATCAGGGCCCAGGAAGACGCCGGGCTTGACATCATCACGGACGGAGAGATGCGGCGGGAGAGTTATTCCAACCACTTCGCAACAGCTCTAGTCGGACTGGACCTCGACAAACCCGGCACTGCCCTCGACCGCAGCGGACATCCCAACCCAGTCCCTCGGGTCGTCGGCCCGATAGAGCGCCCCAAACCCGTTGGAACCGGCGACGTTAGGTTCCTCCGCGCTCACACCGATCGGACGGTCAAGATGACTGTGCCGGGTCCGTTCACTATGTCTCGGCAGGCGCAGAACGACTTCTATGCGGACGATGAATCGCTGGCGATGGCGTACGCGGACGTCTGCAACGCGGAGATCCGTGATCTATTCGCCGCCGGGGCGGACGTTGTGCAGATCGACGAGCCCTATATGGAGAGCCAACCCGACGCCGCACGTGCTTACGGCCTCGAGGCACTTAACCGGGCGCTCGACCATATCGTAGGCACCACCGCGGTTCACATCTGCTTCGGCTATGCCGCGATTATTCACGATCGGCCCCCGGCCTATTCGTTCCTTTCTGAGCTCGCCGATTGCGCCTGCGATCAGATCTCGATCGAGACGGCGCAGTCGAACCTGGACCTCGGTGTGCTCCCAGACCTCGCAGGCAAGACGATCATCCTGGGCGTCATCGATCTATCGGCGACTGAAATCGAGAGGGAGGAGGTGGTGGTCGAGCGCGTTCGGCGAGCCCTGACTTCGGTTGACCCGAATCACCTGGTGCTCGCCCCAGACTGCGGGATGAAGTATCTACCGCGTCACTCTGCGAACGGAAAGATGCGCGCGTTGTCGGCCGCTGCCGCGCTCCTACGGGCCGAGGTGGGCGCGGCTCCGTAGCCGGAGGGAGGGACGTCCACTAGATACGGAAAAACAGGCCGGCGAAGCGCCGAGCGACGTCCTGGTCGCCGTACGGAGTCCCGGAGCGGGCACGACCAAACGCCGTCAGAACGAGACTCGCCGGATCAAAGTCGAGCACAACCTGCGCACCCGCTTCCTCGCCTGGTTGAAACACCATGCCATCTTTCGAGACCTTTATGCGAGTTGTGCCCGCGTTTCGTCCCGATACGCGCGCACGGCGACGTCCAGATCGGCCCCCTGCAGGCGCGAGGTGTCCGTGGTTGCCTGCCAGAGAACGAACATGAAGGGAACCAGCATGTCGGCCGCGTCCGGATCCATGAAGTGAGCCATCCGCAGGCCCTCGCGCACGTCCCAACCATGGACGCCGTAGTCCATGAGCTGACCGATGGGATAGAAGAATGCCCGGCAACGGGCCCATGTATGCATGGACGATCATTAGGCTGTCCCAGTCCTGATCGCCTATTCCATCGAACATCGTCATGGCGGTCTGGAAGGCGGTGTGGAGACGGGCCAGAAGCTCCTCACGCGGAGTGTCGCGGAGTTCCTGCGCAACCTTGTCGGCATTGCGAGACATCTCGCTCAATGAGGCAATTCCCTCGGCGGTGCCTCCGCCGCGAGTTGTGTCGAACGCTGGATATATCCCTCGGTCGTGTCTACGAGATGAGCGACTATGTCGCACACCTGCCAGTGGCCCGCCGTCGTAGGCATCTTCCAGTTTTCGGGCGCCTCGGCGAGTGCGAAAAACTCCTGCGCCTCCTTTTGGACGATCCGCAGCAGATTCTCTTTGGCGGCGAACCTCGTCGCGTCCCATTCCGCTTGAGAGATGTCGGTTGCCATCGACCCCCCTTTTCTCGCTGCGATCTGACAAACCGTGAACAGTATTTCACCGGACGGGCCTTCTTCAAGGGCAAGAGTGCCCGTCCCAGCTACCGACAATCGCCGACGCGCTGCTCGCACGTCGTGAGCACGGGAGCCGGTGCGCCGGCGACGGACGTGGGCGAGATGCTCAGCAGGTGTTGAACGAGGACGAGCTGAACGGCTCCAGTGGCTGGAGGTAGAGCTCGGTCAGCGCCGGGACCCACTAAGGCAGCGGCGGGCTCAAAGAAACGCCGGGCTGGACCCCGACGAAGCGCAGATTCGCGACGTCGAAACCGTGGAGCACTACCAGCAGTGATCCGCCCCGGAGCCGGCATGCCCGTACTCACGATTTGCCCGCCTCAGGACTAGTCATGAGGCCGTGGCGAAAGGCGATGCTGATCCGCGGGCCGGCCTTCGCCACCTTCGGGACCGAGTGCTCCCAGGTTCGCTGAGTCAGACCCCCTGTGACCAGCAGATCGCCACCTCCCAGCGAAAACACCCGGGATTTCCCTCCTCTCTTCGGGCGAAGGAGAAAGCGCCGCGGTTGGCCAAGCGACACGAGCACCACGATGGGCCGGTCGATTTCCTTGGGGATGTGATCAGCGTGCCAGGCGACGCTGTCCTTGCCATCGCGGTAGAGATTGAAGCCGACGGAGTCAAAGGCGATTTCATAGCGCTCAGACAAAAGCCCGCGCATGGTTTCGACCAGAGCCGGCACGAGCGGCTGGTTCGACTCTCCGGACCATTGCGAAGTCAGCCTGGGTTCCAACACCCTGCGGTCGTACATATGGCGCCGGCGCTGACCCCATTCCCTCCCCTCCACGACCTCCTGAAAGAGCCCGTCGGGCGCTTGAACCCACCCGACCGCATGATCGACCCAAGCCTCGTCGTCGAGCTCGATACGTTCGAGCCGGGAGAAGCGGCGGTCGATGTCCGGTTCCGAGGCGTCGAACAGCGTGGGCTGCCAGGAGAGACCAAGGTTTTCGGTCATCCCTCGTTCCTACAACGCCGGAGCCGCCGTAGATCACCTCGGCCCCCGGCCGTGGCTCCCTCCCGTCCCTGCCTCCTTGCCCGCCCAGGAGGACGCCCTAGGTGAAGTTGTCGGCCCTCGAAGATAGGCTCTGAGGGATGAAGATCCTGGATCAGAACGGCGACCGCCAAACCCCCGACCGCAAGGCGCCGGCAGACTTTCATCCGGCGGTTCAGGCGTGGTTCGAAAGGCGTTTTCCACTTGGACCCACCGAGCCCCAGGTCTTGGCGTGGCCTGAGATCGCCGCCGGGCGCGACACGCTGATTGCGGCCCCCACCGGCTCGGGAAAGACCCTCGCGGCCTTTCTCGTGTGCATCGACCGCCTCTATCGGGCCTTCGAGCTGGGTGAGGAGGTGGGGGGCCGGTCGCAAGTCGTCTACGTGTCTCCCCTGAAGGCGCTGGCGGTGGACATCCAGCAGAACCTGGAGGCGCCGCTGGCTGAGATCGCTGCTCTGGCGGCCGAGCTGGGACATCCGGCTCCCGACATCAGAGTGGGCGTGCGAAACGGTGACACGCCTCCTTCGGTCCGAGTGGCGATGACCAAGCGGCCGCCGAACTTCGTAATCACGACGCCCGAATCGCTCTATCTCCTGCTCACGGCGGAGAAGAGCCGTGCGGTGCTCAACTCAGTAGATACGGTGATCGTGGACGAGATCCACGCCGCGGCCAGGGACAAACGCGGCTCCCATCTCGCCCTCAGCCTCGAGCGGCTCGAGCACGTCTGCGAGCACCGGCCGCAGCGGATCGGCCTCTCGGCGACGCAGCGGCCGATCGACCGCCTCGCCCGTCTGCTGGTCGGCACCGGTGGCGAACAAACCGAGCCCCCAGCAGCACCCCATTGCGCCATCGTGGACACGGGTCACCAGCGCCAACTCGACCTGGCGCTCGAGCTGCCCGACGGCGAGCTCGAGGCGGTAGCGTCTGCCGAGCAGCTCGGCGAGGTCCTCGACCGGATCGCGGCCCATGTCCTGAGCCACCGCACCACCCTGGTGTTCGTCAACACTCGGCGGATGTCAGAGCGCATCGCCCACCTGCTCGCAGAGCGGCTGGGGGAGGACGCAGTCGCATCTCATCACGGCAGCCTCTCCAAGGACCGCCGTCTGCGCGTCGAGCAGCGCCTGCGGGCGGGCGGTCTGCGCGCTCTCGTGGCCACTGCCTCCCTCGAGCTGGGGATCGACATCGGCCCGGTGGAGCTCGTGTGCCAGATCGGCTCACCTCGCAGCCTGGCCACTTTTCTCCAACGCGTGGGGCGTTCCGGGCACAGTCGGGCCGGTACGCCCAAGGGCCGCCTCTACCCGCTGACCAGGGACGAGCTGGTCGAGTGCGCCGCCCTGTTGAGTGGGGTGCGCAGCGGGCGGCTCGACGCCATCCACCCTCCGATCGCTCCTCTGGACATCCTCGCGCAGCAGATTGTGGCCGAGTGCTCCGCACAGGAGTGGACCGAGGACGAGTTGTTTGCCTTGATGACGCGGGCCCAGCCCTTCGCCGGAGTGACCAGGGAATGTTTCGATGAAATCGTTGAGCTGGTGTCGGACGGGATCCAGACGGGCCGGGGACGGCGGGGTGCCTACCTCCACCGGGATCGTGTGGGCGGTCTTCTACGGGGACGGCGTGGAGCCCGGCTGGCGGCTCTGACCTCCGGAGGCGCCATCCCCGAGCTTGCCGACTACCGCGTTATCGCCGAGCCCGACGACACCTTCGTTGGGACCGTGAATGAGGACTGGGCCATCGAGAGCATGGCCGGCGATGTGTTCCTGCTCGGCAGCACGTCGTGGCGCATACGCAGAATCGAGCCGGGGGCGGTCCGGGTGGTGGACGCGCAGGGTGCGCCACCGTCGGTGCCGTTCTGGCTCGGTGAAGCACCCGCTCGTACCGACGAGTTGTGCGATGAGATCGCCTCGCTGCGCGCCGGAGTCGAGCGGTACCTGAAAGCCGAGGATCTTCCGGGCGCCCGAACCTGGTTGCAATCGACGTCGGGAATCGATTCGGTCTCCGCCGAGATCATCGTTACCTACCTGGCCGCGTCGCGAACCGCTCTGGGGTTGCTGCCGACGCTCGACGATGTCATCTTCGAACGCTTCTTCGACGACACCGGAGGAATGCAGCTCGTGCTCCATGCCCCCTTTGGCGGCAGGATCAACCGGGGGCTTGGGCTCGCCCTTCGCAAGCGCTTCTGCAAGAGCTTCGATTTCGAGCTCCAGGCGGCGGCCTCAGACGATGCCATCGTCCTGTCCCTCGGCCCCCAGCACAGCTTTCCCCTCCCCGACGTGGGGAGGTTCCTGTCGTCGAAGACCGTGGAGGACGTGCTCCAGCAGGCGGTGCTGGACTCGCCCATGTTCGCCTCTCGCTGGCGCTGGAACCTCAATCGGTCTTTGGCCGTGCTTCGTTACAGAGGTGGGAGAAGGAATCCACCGCCCATACAGCGTATGGAGTCCGACGATTTGATGGCCGCGGTGTTTCCGACACTGGCGGCGTGCCAGGAGAATGTGAGCGGTCCCATCCCGATCCCGGATCATCCCCTCGTTCGCCAGACCATGTACGACAGCCTGCACGAGGCGATGGACATCGACGGGCTCAGATCTCTCATTGAGAGCTTCGAGTCCGGCACGGTGCGGATGCATTTTCGCGACACCACCGAGCCGTCCCCACTGGCTCACGAGATACTGAGTGCGAGGCCCTATACGTTCTTGGACGATGCGCCGCTCGAAGAACGCCGCACTAGGGCGGTGCGCGTACGCCGGGGCCTCCCGCTGGAGGCGACGGACATCGGCCGGCTCGATCCCGAAGCCATCGAGCGAGTCCGTGACGAGGTGCGACCGGCGCCTCGCAACCCCGACGAGCTCCACGATGTGCTCAGCTCGCTCATGGTGGCACGCCCGGCGGCCGAGTGGCAGCGACACTTCGATGTTCTCGTCGAAGGTTGTCGCGCGACGTCGCTCTGGACCGATAGTGGGCAGTTGTGGACGGCGATCGAGAGCAGAGCCGCCTCCGCGTCACTGTTCGAGGATGCGCGCTTCGACCCCGACATAGCTCCACCTTCGGCCATCGCGTCCGAACCACCGCCAGAAGCCCACACCACCGCTGCGGCTGCCATCCGCGGTCATCTCGATGTCAGGGGGCCCGCGACCGTTGCGCAGCTCGCCGCAACGACCGGTTTGTCGGAGGAAGCGGTATCGAGTGCGCTTCTCCACCTAGAGGCGGAGGGGTTCGCCTTGCGGGGCAACTTCTCCGGAATCGACGAAGAGGAGTTCTGCGCGCGCCGTCTGCTGGCCCGCATCCATTCCTACACTCGCAAGCGGCTCCGAAAAGAGATCGAGCCGGTTTCGTCCCAGGACTTCATGCGCTTTCTGTTGCGCTGGCAGCACGTGGCTCCTGGAACGCAGGTGTCCGGGCGCTCGGCAGTGCTCGAGGTAATCGAACAGCTGCAGGGCTTCGAGATCCCGGCGGGCGCCTGGGAGGAAGCAATTCTCCCGGGTCGCATCGAGGGTTATCGAGCCGACCGGCTCGACTCCGTGTGTCTCTCTGGCGAGGTGGTCTGGGGCCGGTTGAGCGTCCGGTCGGCTCAGCCGGGCATCCCACCCAAGCGGAGCGCGGCGACTCCCTCGCGGGCAACCCCGGTCAGCCTTGCCCTGCGTGCCGACCTGGAATGGCTTCTACAGGCGGTTCGCGGCGATCAATCCCCGGCCGAGCCGCGCCCTGGGGCCGGTTACGACATCGTGGAATGCCTGCGTTCGAACGGGGCGCTGTTTCACGCCGACCTTGTGACCGCCAGCGGCAGACTTCCCACCGAGGTCGAAGAGGGACTGTGGGACGGAGTCGCACGGGGGCTGATCACCGCCGATGGTTTCGCGGCAGTCCGAGGCCTTCTCTCAGCGCGCAGCCGCTGGGCAACGCGCCAACGGCACCCCCGAAGAGGCCTGCGACGCGGTGCCCCGACGGGGGCGCGCTCCGAAGGCCGATGGTCTCTGTTCCCCGGGGCCGCGCCCATCGACGACCGCGATGCGGTAGCCGAAGCCGTGGCGGAACAGCTCCTGGCCAGGTGGGGGGTGGTGTGGCGTGACCTGCTCGCCCGCGAGAGCTTGACGCTGCCCTGGCGGGACGTTCTGTGGGCGATGCGGCGCCTCGAGGCTCGAGGAACGATCCGTGGCGGGCGCTTCGTCTCTGGCTTCTCGGGCGAGCAGTACGCGCACATCGGGGCCGTTGAGCTTCTGCGCTCGGTGCGACGTGAACGCCGCAGCGAGGAAATGGTCAAGCTCTCGGCGGCCGATCCTCTGAATCTGGTCGGGATCGTTACGCCGGGGGCGCGGCTCCCTGCGGTGCGGACCAACTCCGTGACCTACGTGGACGGTCTTCCGCAGCTAGAGGCAACCGGCGAGGC
The DNA here is from genome assembly GCA_030859735.1 of Actinomycetota bacterium. Taxonomy (GTDB): domain Bacteria; phylum Actinomycetota; class CADDZG01; order CADDZG01; family WHSQ01; genus JACDAL01. Next base: position 5,316 of record JALZJN010000169.1, on the reverse strand, counting down.
GGCGGGCTGAGACAGGAGGGCTTCCGCCGGAGTATCTCACTCTGCCGGAGAACGCGAGCCCATCTTGCAGCGAAGGATGCCGGGGAGCCGCGAGTTGGGGAAAGCGGCTGCAAACATGTTCTCATCGCCCCGGCCTCGGAACCGGGCCGGGAGACTTGGCTTCTCCCAGTTGGAGCGGATGCGGTAGCCGTTCAGGTACTCGGAGATCGCCACCTGTGTTATGTCCAGGCTTCGCATCAGCTCCTTGTCGACAAAGATGCCGACGGCCGTCATCTCATCGACCAGTGATTTTCCCTCAGGGACGTTGAACTCAGCATTGATGTCGTCCTCCAAGGGCCCTTGTTGCACCGGCCAGCCGGCAGAACGAGAGGGCCGGGGCACGTGCCCATGGTCTGCAGTGAGGATGAGGGCGTAGTCGCGCACCTCTCGCTCCAAGAAGCGAAGTAGCTCTTCAAGGGCCTGATCCTGGGCCGCCAGCACCGATCCCATCTCGGGGGAGTCCATGAAGTACTCGTGTCCGGCGTAGTCGGTCATCTTGTAGTTGATGAAAAAGAGGTCTGCAACGGCGTCTAGACCATAGCCTTCTCGGCGAAGCATCGCCTTGGCCAAGTCGGTTTCATAATGTACCCATGCCGGTGCGTGGGTCTGTGTGAGGATGTCGTGGTCCATCCAGAGGCCGTCCTCCTTACCATCGGCACGGTCCGATGTATCTGCGTGCTCGGAGAAACCCGGATAGCCATACAGGTAAGAGGGAGTCGTGTAGTAGAGGGAGTTGCTTCCTAACTTGCCGTCGAGAAGAACCATCGCAACATGGTCTCTGTCGCCACCGGGCACCCCCGCACCATGGCCCATCATCCCGAGATGCCAGTTGCTCCATCCCAGCATTCCCACCTTCGGCCGGTTGTCGAGAGCCGCGTCGATGTCGTCGCCGTAGGTGCTCAGTCGTAGATCGGCGGGACTCGTCTCTTCGAACGCCTCGACGACCGACTTCTGCTCGCGCAAGAAGATGCCGGCGACCTTGTGCTTGCGGGGGAAGGCTCCGGTGCCAAGAGTTGCATGCGTCGAAGGTGTGATCGATGGGGAGGAGCCCACAGTTGCGTTGAGATAGGAGGTGCCCTCGCGCTCAAGTCGCCTCAAGGTCGGCCACCTTTCGGGCCATCTCTCGAGGACGTTCCGACCGACCCCATCCCAGACCACCGTTACTACCAGTCTTGGCGTGCCGCCTGTGCCGGCAACCAGGGCCTCTTGGAGAACATCCCCTTCCCGCCGGGGAAGTCGCACGTTTAATGAGCGGCCGACGGTCGGATACACATCGGCGATGGTGACCGGCCTCTGTACCCGCCCCGACGCCTTGATCCGATCCGGCCCGTAGAGAACCAGCGGAACTTGTTGGAGATACTCGAAGGGGCCAGAGTGGTTGACCGAGTAGAAGCCGCCGGCGAAGTTGGGGAGGTAGGGAATGATTGAGATGTCCTCGGAGCGGCCGGGGACATAGCCTCGCCAGATGCGCTCCAGCCATCCTTCTTTCAATCCGCAGCCGCGACGCGTGGGGTCGCTGAATGTGAACGTGCGGGGTCCTGGCCGTGAATTGCTTTGCGCTGGACTGCTCGCTTGTGAACGAGACTGCGGCGTGGCATCCGGGGCGTTAGTCGGCGACGTTAGCTGGCAAGCGAGTGCCGGCAGCAGGAGTGCAAGCACGACTGCGTAAAGCCACCCTAGAGGTGCGCTGAGTCTAATCATCGGGAGCGACGATACCTTTCGCGGGAACGAGGCTCACGGCCACCCGTTAGAATCGAACCGTGAGCCCGGATCCCTCGGTGCCCCGCTCCGGGCCGTCACCTGCCCTCGGCGAGCAATCCGATCTTTCTCCCGGAAATTCCCTCGGGCCGGTGCCCTTCATGGAAGCTCTCAAGTACTGGCTTCGCCTCGGGTTCATCAACTTCGGCGGGCCTGCCGGACAGATCGCGATCATGCACGACGAGCTCGTAGACAAGAAGCGCTGGATCAGCAATGGGCGATTTCTTCATGCGCTGAACTTCTGCACACTGCTCCCGGGCCCGGAGGCGCAGCAGCTTGCGATCTACATTGGGTGGCTCTTGAACGGCGCACTCGGGGGCATCGTGGCGGGCATCCTCTTCGTGCTCCCGGCGTTCTTCTTGATTCTCGGTCTTTCCTGGGCCTTTGTCGCCCACGGGGACGTGGCATGGGTAGCAGCGGTCTTCTATGGGCTCAAGGCGGCTGTGATTGCCATCGTTTTCGCCGCGGTAATAAGGATCGGTTCCAAGGCGCTCAAGAATTCACCGATGGTTGTCATCGCGGCGGCTTCGTTCGTAGCTATCTTCTTCGTCAAAATGCCGTTTCCGTGGGTGATCTTCGCCGCAGCCATAGCGGGTCTTGTGGGGGCGCGACTGTGGCCTCGACTGTTCAGCGTCTCCAAAGAGCATGCAGAAGCCGATGAGGTCGCCGTCCTCGGAGATGAGGAGACCGCGCGCAGGCGGCGGCCCACCTTGAAGAGAAATCTGTATGTGCTTCTGATCGGAGGGGCGGTGTGGTGGAGCCCGCTGCTCATCGTCTTGGCATGGCGAGGCACCGATGACACGCTCAGCAAGGAAGCCCTCTTCTTTAGCCAGGCGGCCCTAGTTACTTTCGGCGGCGCCTACGCGGTGCTGGCTTACATCAACCAAGCAGCCGTAGAGCAGTTCGGATGGTTGCAGCCGGGAGAGATGGCCACGGGTCTGGGTCTGGCTGAATCGACACCCGGTCCCCTCATCATGGTGACGCAGTTCGTCGGCTTCGTTGCCGCTTACAGGTTTCCCGGAGGCCTGAACCCCCTGACGGCCGCTACGCTCGGCGCGCTCGTTACCGTGTGGGCCACGTTCGCCCCTTGTTTCTTGTGGATCTTCCTGGGGGCCCCCTATATCGAGAGGCTGCGCGGCAACGCTTCCCTCAGCGCCGCTCTGTCGGCGATCACGGCCGCAGTGGTGGGGGTGATCCTCAACCTTGCGGTGACCTTTGCCGTATTCGCAGTATTCATGTCGGTTGAGCGCGGAATGCTCCTGTCGATGACCTACCCGAAACCGGATCTGTCCTCGATCGATCTGTTCGCGGCGGCCTTGGCGGCCGTAGCATTTGTGGGAATGTTTCGCCACAGGTGGAATGTCCTGTGGATAGTGGCGGGAAGCGCCCTGGCCGGCCTGACTTGGCAGACCCTGATCTAACTCCCCGATTGGCTTGTCCTCAGACTTGCCGCAGAACGGTGGCAAATGCACACGGTGTGCCTTTACCCAGGGTTTTCCGTGTGCACAGGTCCACGGTGTGCTTCTGCCCCGACGATGACGTCCCGTTGTGGCTCGAGATCGCTTCCGGGATGGACCGCCTGACGGCATAGGTGGTGCCGGTTGGTATGGTTGGTGAGGAGCCCGGACCGAGGAGGCGCTATGAAGCTTGAGGGCATTCACCACGTGACCTGTATCACCGGCGACGCTCCCCAGAACGTGCGCTTCTACGCGGGGACGCTGGGTCTGAGGATGGTCAAGAAGTCGGTAAACCAAGACGATCCGACCGTGTACCACCTCTTCTATGCGGACGAGCAAGGCGCCCCCGGCTCGGATATCACGTTCTTCGAGTACCCGGGTGCGACCCGAGGCAGGGCGGGGGCCGGGATGATCCACCGCATCACCTGGCGAGTCTCTTCCGAACAGGCCATCGATTTCTGGGAGGAGCGATTGTCGTCGCGTGAGGTCGCAACAGAGCGCTCCGAGGGAAGGCTACGCTTTGACGATCCCGAAGGCCTGGGCATCGAGCTGGCCGTTGTCGCGAACGGCGACGACCCTCTGCGGGCGCGGCATCCGGAGGTTCCCGAGGAGCACGCTCTGCTCGGATTCGACAGCGTGCGTGCCTACACGCAAGCTCCGTCTGCGAGCGAGCCGCTGCTCAAGTCGGCCCTCGGCTTTGCTCCCGAGACTCCATCTTCGGCATGGACGATTAGGGGGGAGCAGCGAAGCTCACACTACTTCTACGATGAGGCCCCCACACAGGGGGGGCTCAGCGGAGCAGGCACCGTCCACCACGTCGCGTGGGCGTCACAGATGGACGAGATCGGAGAATGGCGCGAGCGCGCCATTGCAGGTGGGGCGCAACCAACGCCGATCATCGATCGGTTCTGGTTCCGATCGGTCTACTTTCGTGAGCCTTCGGGGGTGTTGTTCGAGATCGCTACGCTCGGGCCCGGGTTCGCGGTCGACGAGTCACCTGAGGAGCTGGGCGAGAAGCTGGTGCTGCCACCCGACTACGAGCACCTGCGCGCAAAGCTCGAGAAGGTTCTCACGCCGCTACCAGACCCTCGAAGCGTCTAGACCCCGTCGCCGAGTGGTCATTAATGGTTGCTCTGTAACCACTATCCACCACTCGGCACCTATCCGACTGCGATGAGCCAAACGATTCCAGCGCTATTCGACACGGCGGTCGAACGTGACCCCGCCAAGCTCTGGTTGCAGTTCGAAGATTCCCGTTACACTTTCGAGGAAGCTCACGCCCGAATCGGAGCGGCAGCGGCGCGACTAGCCGATCTCGGAATACGGCGTGAGACCTTGGTGGTCGCCACGATGAGAAACTCGCCTGCGTATCTCTTCTTGTGGTTGGCGCTCATGCGCTTGGGCGCGGTACTTGTGCCCGCCAACCCCCGCAGCAGCGCAGCCGAGTTGGCGGGCTTGGCCACTCAGGTGCAACCGGCAGTGGTTGTAACCGACTCGGAGTTGTCCCATGTCTTCGAGCAGAACGACGTGCGCATCGTCCCAGTCGAAGAGCTCGAGGGCTTGGAGAAGCCCGCTGTGCCGCGGAGTGTGGCCCGCCCCGAAGACGTGGCGGTGATGATCCCCACATCGGGGACCACCGGGCGCTCCAAGCTCGTGATGCAGACGCAGCGCGCCTACACCATGGCGGGTGAGGGCTTCCCGTTCTGGCTGGGTCTGATCGAACAGGACCGTTTGATGACATCCCTTCCGCTGTTCCACATCAATGCGCCCGCCTATTCCGTACTGGGCTCGGTGGCTGCGGGCGCCGGTCTGATCCTGCTGGCGCGCTTTTCGGGGTCAGGTTTCATCGACTCCGCACGCCGTTACGGCGCTACCGAGTTCAACGCAATCGGGGCGATGCTCGAGATACTCATGCGTCAGCAGGAGCGCGACGACGATGCCGACAATCCCTTGAGGCTGTGCTACACGGGGCCTTCTCCCACCGAGGAAAGACAGCTAGAGATAGAACGCCGCTTCGGGATCGAGATCGTGTGCGGGTACGCTCTCTCGGAGACTCCCTACG
>JALZJN010000049.1 GCA_030859735.1 Actinomycetota bacterium | reverse complement strand
AGGTCGGTGTCTTCCAGCGCCGCCACCCAGGCTCCGCCGAGCCGCTCCAGCTCGCGCCGGGCGGCCACGAAGTCCACTGCGGTGAAGCGCTCGGCCCGCTCGAGCGCGCGCCTGGTCTCCGCCGTGTAGTCGTCGCCGTGATCCGGGTACCAGCCTGCCTGGCGATGGGCAGTCAACGCCTCCGAAGCGAGGAAGATGCCGTGGGGCCGGTCCCAGTCGGTGAACGACGGAAGGGCCGCCTCCGTGCGCGGCGAGTGGCGGGCAAGGATCTCGACCGCCTGGTCCACCAACTCGAGGACCTCGGGCTCGGCGCGAGTCGAGTGCCACGAAGGCGTAGCCATGCGAAGCCCCTCGAGCCGGGGAGAAACGGGGGCCGCTCCGGTCAGGCCCCGCCACATGAGCTCGACTGACGCCGCGTCTGAGGCCATCGGCCCCCACACATCGAGGCTCCACGCCAACGGCACGATCCCCTCCATGGGCACCACGCGCCGCCTGGGAGTGAGCCCGGTGATCCCGCACAGCGACGAGGGGATGCGCACCGAGCCTGCGGTATCGGAACCCAGCGCCCCCGGGCACATACCGGCCGCGACCGCAGCTGCAGATCCTCCGCTGGAACCGCCCGGAATACGTTCGAGGTCCCAGGGATTGCGGGTGGGGGCGCTCACGACGCCGTAAGCAAACTCTTGAGTGTTGGTCTTGCCCAAGATCACCGCGCCGGTCTGGCGCAAGCTGGTTACCAGCGGCGCGTCCGCCTCGGCGATGTTTCCGGCCAGGACTCGAGAGGAGGCCGTGGTGGGGAGACCGGCGACGTCGATCAGGTCCTTGACCCCCACGGGTATGCCGTGCAACGGGCCCTGCAACTCACCCTCGCTCAGCTCCTGGGCACGCTCGCGAGCACCCTCGACATCGAGCATCACGAACGCACGTACAACAGGCTCGAAACGCTCGACACGCTGCAGGCAAGCGTTCAGCATGTCGGCCACGGAAAGCTCTTTGCCCACGAGTGCGGAGGCCGCGGCGGCGAGGCTCAGCGTGGCGGTCTCGGACATGGAGCGCAGGCTACTTCAGGGCACTTGAGTAAAGTTGGGGCATGACGGCGTGGGCCACCAGCATCGTGTCCTCGCTGGGGATCATCGGGGTCGCTTTTCTCATCGCGGTAGAAAACCTCTTTCCTCCCATTCCCTCCGAGCTCATCCTTCCGCTGACCGGCTTCCTCGTGGGCCGCGGCGAGTTCTCATTCGCCGTCGCCCTGATCGCGTCCACGGTTGGAGCGGTCGGCGGGGCCCTTGCGCTCTACGCTCTGGGCGTGTGGATGGGCTGGGATCGGCTCCGCAACCTCGTGCGCCGGCACGGCACCTGGTTGATGGTGACCGAGGACGACGTCGACAAGGCCGACCGCTTCTTCGACCGTCACGGCACCAAGGTGGTGCTCTTCGGCCGGCTTGCTCCCGGTGTGCGCAGTGTGGTCTCGATCCCCGCCGGTGCATCAGGGATGGGACTGCGGCGCTTCACGATCTATACCGCGCTGGGCTCGGCGGTGTGGAACGCGGCACTGATCGGGCTCGGCTATGCCCTGGGAAGCAATTGGGCCAACGCCCAGAGCTATACCCGCTACTTCGAGTACGGGGTGTTCGCGTTCATGGGCGGCAGCGTGATCCTCTTCATCGTGCGTCGTCGGCGCGAACGCACAGCCCATACGCGCTGAACGGGCCCGCCGGTGTTGGCCGAGCCCGTTCAGTAACAAGTGAGCCGTCAGCGCTTAGGCGCCTTTGATTGCGTCCTTGACCTTCTCTCCAGCCTGCTTCAGGTTCGCCTTCGATTGATCCTTGCGGCCTTGCCGCTCCAGTTCACGATCTCCGGTGACCTCGCCCGCCTTCTCCTTGACCTTGCCCTTACTCTCTTCGCCCTTGTTGCGAGCCTTGTCCTCGTTCGCCATGAGACTTACCCTCCCTGGTTGTGGTGGACTTCTGTCGATCTCTCATGCCTACCCGCGAGACATGAGTCGCAAACCTCACAAGCAGCTCAAACCGGCCACTGTTCCCGCCGCCAGCTCCCGTCCCAGAACATCCACTCGTAGCGCGATGTCGTCACGAAGTGATCCCCGACCTTCGCTTCCTCGTCCGGGCTCAATCCTCTACCGACATGCTCGGTGAGCCGCAAGACCTCACCCACTATTGCGGCGAACTCATCTCCTCCATAGGTGTCTATCCACCGTTGATAGAGGGGGTTGGCAGAACCGTGCTCTATGAGTGACTTGCCCACCTCCCAGTAGATCCAGTAGCAGGGAAGCACCGCCCCCAAGGCTTCCGCGAACGAGCCGCGGCTTGCCGCCGCCACGAGGTAAGACGTGTAGGCGAGCGTGGTGGGTGCCATCTCGGTGGTGCGCACTTGTTCGGCCGATAGCCCGAAGTCATCGAAGAAGCTGTTGTGCAAACCTCGTTCCACCGCGATCGCTCCGGCGGCGTGTTCGGCGAACATCTGGATCGACTCCTCATCGGGGGCCTTTGCCGCGCAGATGGCAAGCGCGCGGGCATACTCCCGAAGGTAGAGCGCGTCCTGCACGACGTAGAAACGAAAACTCTCTGGATCGAGGCTTCCGTCGGTGAGCCCTTGCAGGAAGGGATGCTCGAGTATCTGCTTGAAGATGCCCTCGATCTCGCCCCACAGCTTGTCCGGCAGGTTGTCGGCCATGCGTTCCCCTTCCCTCACTAAAGGTCAACGCTAAGGGTAGCGTCAAAGAGCTCGCACGCACGCTTCGAAAAGTTCCAAAAGAAACTGAGAAATCTTCTTACGAAGACCGGGTTCGAGCGTGAGAGTGGGTTCTCCGCGAAAAACGGTGTTTAGCCATTCCGGCTCGGTCGGCGACGACGACTAAGCAGGACCTTGCGACGATAGCGGACCGGGTCACGGAAGCCGTAGGAACGTCGCTTCATGACCTTGATCTTGTTGGTGATGCCCTCGGCGAATGCGTTGGTCACCCGGTCATCGAAGTAGTTGAGGATCTCATCGCGCCACCACTGCAGCGTGCGCCAGGTGTTGAGGAACTCCGGGATGCCTGCCGCGGTGATCTGATCGAGCCAGAGCTCGAGGCGCCGCTCCGCCTCGATGCGGTCAGGGGCGTCATAGATGAGGGCGAACTGTTCCTTGAGCATCCAGGCGATCCCGACCTCGGGCAGCGTCTCGAAGATCGGTTGCAGCGCATCAGCATCCTGGTGGCTGAGCTTGGAGGCCCGCTTCATGAACGCCCAGCGGCTGCGCCACACCCCCGGCAAGAAGCGGGGGTTGTGCTGCCGGGCGAGCCCGCCGTCGCGGCCCACCACCCGGATGCGGCGACCGTAGCGCCTCCTCACCCTGTGAGCGGCGGCATCGACGGCACGGATCACGTGGAACTTGTCGGCCACGATTCGCACTCGGGGCAGCGCCTCCTCGATCGCTTCTCGATAGGGCCAGTGGCAGTCCATGACGACGGTCTCGATATGGGCCCTGACCTGGTCAGACGTCGCCACCAGGCCTCCCAGGACCGACCCTTTCCCGCGTCCCTCGACGAGATCGATGATGGTGCCGCGCTCGGGATCGGAGAACACCGTGTGGAAGCGAAAGCGCTTGCGGAAAGCGCTCTCGTCGATCGCCAGCACCCGAGGCGGCTCCACGTCACGCTCGAGGAGCTCGTTCGCGGCGTGGTGCTCGAAGGCCTCCATCACACGATAGAAGGAGACCTTCTCGGAGGCGGCTACGTCGGTGAACGGTTCGTCGCACGAGCGCTCGAACATGTGCTGTCTAAATCGCTTGGTGACCCGTCGCCGGCCGGCGACCTCGGGGTGACGTTCCCTGAATGTCTGACGGCAGTCGTTGCAGCGAAAGCGCCGTTGCGACCACCTCAGCACGCACGGATAGGAGCAGGCGCGGTCGCGGATGAGCCGTTCGTGACGCCCATGACCGGTGACCGAGACCGACCCGCAGTGATGGCAAGCAGGTCGTCGAGTGGAACGAACGCTCACCTCGAGCACGCCGCCTACGATCTCGGATCCGGTGACGTCGAAGTCCGCGAGCTCGAGTGGAACCTCGATACGATCCTCCAAGGGAGCCTCCCTTCTTGCGGTTTGGTCACCGACCAAGCTAGGGAGGCTCTCCGCTTTCCAGGCGGATTTCCCACCGTCTTTCAAGAAGAGCGCTGAATTGTCACAGCCCTCTGTCACAGTGACAGCTATGGAGTTCACCGCGATGGACGAGGCGATCAGGCAGATCGAGAAGTCCAACATCGATCTCGAGCCCGAGGTGTTAGACGCGCATTCGGTGCGGGAGCTTCTGTCACGTTATGCAACGGCAAAGAAGCTGGTGTCCTACGGCGAGACCA
>JALZJN010000098.1 GCA_030859735.1 Actinomycetota bacterium | reverse complement strand
TCGAACAGCGTCGCCCGCGCGGTGGGGACGTCGTTCATCGAGCGCACTCGATGAGATGTCTCTATCGCACCACCGAGCGAACGGAGGTGAGCGGCCAGGGCGTCGGCGATGCTCTGCGAGCCGCCCGCCGCCACGGGCCAACCCACGCCGTGCCCCAGCAAACCGATGAGCAAACCAAAGCCCGCGGTCGGTGACAAGTCGAGCGGAAGCATGGCGTGCGCCGCCATTCCTCCGAGCAGCGCGGGGCCCCCTTCGAGTGAGAAGCTCCGCTTGGACAGGCCGGTTACCGAGCTCAATCCCGAGACCGCGAAGCGCAGCATCCCCGGCAGAGCGCTCAAGGCCGGGGGGCGAGACACGCGGCCGGCAATGGCCGGTCCCAGCAGATACGAGATGACATCGTCAAAGCCCCTCAACAGCGGCCCGAACAGCCTTCGCCACGCCACTCCATCGTCGCCCAGCTCGGCGACGGTCTGCTCGATCGAGCGGTACAGCACAGCGGCCCGGCCCCCGTCCAAGGGGTGAGCCAAGGGAAGTTCGGGGTGGACCCAGGAAAGTCCGTGCTGTTCCAGCGGCAGCTTCCGAAACGCAGGCGAGGCGGCACCCAGTGGGTGCACCGCCGAGCAGACGTCATGGACGAAGCCGGGCAGAGTCAACTCAGCCGAGCGGGCACCGCCCCCGATCGACTCCTCGGCCTCGAGAACCACCACCTCGAGGCCTGCGGAGGCAAGCTCAATCGCCGCAGTGAGCCCATTTGGGCCCGCCCCGACGACGACCGCGTCGTAGCTCAGAGCTGTTTGGGTGATCGGAAGGGTTTCGCCACCAAGCGAAAAGGTGCCCCGGTCATGTAGATGCCCGAGCGGATCGCGGCGTTGTGCCACACGTTCTTTGCCTTGCCCCACTGGCGCTTCTTGTCGACGCAGACAATTTGTGTCTCAACCTCTTCCTGCGCCCCGAAGTGCCGGCTCAGGTTGGTCAGTGTCTGGTGCCAAAACTTGTCCTCCTTGCGGTGACCACCGAGCATCATCGCGACCTCGTAAATGGGATCGTTGGCGCGGATCAAGACCTGCGCCTGCGCAACGGTGACGCCCGACTTCTGATAGGAGCTGAAGGTTATCCAACCCGCAAACATGTGTCCCTGAGGGTTCATGAACGTGAAGGACTCATCGTCGGCGAATAGAACGAAGACCCCGGTGGAGAGCTTGAGCCGACCCGGCATGCTGAGATTGAGCAGGGCGACATCTCCGGGAGCGATGCCCGTCAGCCCCCCGTAGAAGAAGTTGCGCGGCGGCCAGAACGAAGGAAAGTTGGCCTTCCACTCCTTTATTACTTCCACCGGAGTTGTCTCGGCTCCACGAAGCGGCACCTTGTAGGTCTTTTGCCACATCTTGCCGAAGCCTTGGATCGGGGAGACCAGGGACTTGCCAGTGACGTTGATGTTGACGGCGCCCTCGGGGGCGTTGGTGACGTCGAGTGTGGAGACGAGCTTGGCCCAGTGCTCCGCGTCCCGCGGTACCGCAACGACAGCCTCCACCTCGTCCGCGGCTTCCTGAGCTTTGGGGTCTTCCGGCGGCAGAGATGCGCTCATTGCTCCTCCTCTCGACCTACGCTCCGGCTGTGCGCAGCGCGGTGGCTTCGTCGTCGCAGATGCTGATCGCCTCATCGAGGCGAGTTAGCTGAAAGATCTGCCGGTAGTGTTCGTTCAGGCCGTAAGCGATCACTTTTTGGCGCTGGCGATTCGCGCGCACCAAGAGTGTCACCAGCAAGCCTATGCCGGAGCTGTTCATGTAATCCAGCCCGGTGAAGTTCAAGACGATGGCCCTGATCTTCTGAGCACTCGCCTCGGTGTAAGCGTTCGTGAGGACGTCTTCTGAGTCGGCGGTGACGTCTCCTTTGATGTCGATCACGCTGGCCGTCTGTCCGGCCGGCCTCACTTCAACGCTCAAGGTGCTGTCGGTCACGTCGATGCCTCCTCAGCTTGCCTGCTTGATCGCTGCTTGCTCGTCCTGAAACAGATGCATGAAGTCGGCGACTCGGGTGATCTCGAAGATCTTCCGGTAGTGTTCGCTGAGCCCGCACGCGAGCACTTCTCGTTGCTCTTTCTTCGAGCGAGCAAGGATGCCGACTATCAGTGCGATGCCCGTGCTGTTGATGTAGTCGACCGCTTCGAAGTTCAACAGGACCGAAGAGGCGCCCGTGGCGACGGCTTCGGTGTAAGCGGCATCGAGCCGGGCGTCGGCTCCCGCGTTGACCTCACCGGAGAGGTCGATTACGGCGACCCCGTCGTGGTTTCTCACGGTGGCGCCGAACAGCTTAGCTGCCATTGCCGTCTCCTTTCAGCTTGAGGGACAGCTCGATCGTGTGGGTGTTCTCATCACTGCTAACCTGCATGTCGTCGACCATGTTCTTGATCAGAAACAAACCCCAGCCGCGCGGCGTCTGCAGGCCTTCGAGCTTGGCTTCTATATCAGGTGTCTCCACCTCTTCGGGAATCTCGCGGCCCCCGCCGTGATCGGTGATCCGCACCCTGATGTCCTCCTCGGACGCGGCGACGTGAACCGCAACGTCCAGCTCGGCGCGGTTGTCGTTTCCATGCTCGATTGCGTTCATCGTCGCTTCCGAGACCGCAGTTCTGAGCCGCTCGAGCCGGCTCGGTTCGATGTCGAGCTCTTTGACCGCCTCCACCACGCGCTCCATCGCAATCCGCTCGTTGCCCGGCTCACTCGCCACCGTGAACTCTGCCAGCGTGTGTATCGAGTTGGACGCGGACGCCGACATCGACGGGGAAGCCGCCGAGCGCTCGAGCGTAACGAGTGTTATGTCGTCTTCTTGCTCCCAGGCCGTCCCGGTGAACGAGTGCAACTCGTTCAAGAGACGGTCTATCAGCGAGCTCCCACCTTCGGACGCACCAACCAAACCCATCAGCCGGGGAAAGCCGAACATCTCGTCTCCGGGACCGTGCGCCTCGGCGAGTCCGTCCGAGTGCAACAGCAGGCTCTGCCCCGGCTCCAGCATCGCCTCTTTCTCCTCGTAATCCATGTCCGGCATCAGACCCAGCGGCATGCCGGTGGCGTGCAGCTCCGTCACCCTGCCTTCCGACCTCACGTAAGGGAGGTTGTGTCCGGCGTTGGCGAAACGAATGTGACCGGTCTCCGGGTTCAACACCATGTAGAGACAGGTCACGAACATCCGCGCGGGGATCTCCGGATAGAGGCGGTCGTTGGCGTGCCTGAGCACCTCTGCCGGAGACACGAGCCGCGGGGCATCCCCTCTCAGGATGCTGTGCGTAGTCGCCATCACCAAGGCCGCCGGCACTCCCTTGTCGGTGACGTCCCCGACCACGATTCCGATGTGACCGTCGGGGAGGTCTATGAAGTCGTAGAAGTCTCCACCCACGGTCCGGGCGGGCTGGTAATAGGCAGCCACCTGCCATCTGGGGAGATTGGGAAGCTCCTTGGGCAGGAACTGCTGCTGAATGAGTTGCGCCACCCGCAATTCTTGTTCGATGCGCTCCCGATTCCTGACCTCGGCCTCTTGCTGGCGGACGAGCTGGGCCACCCGCACGGCAGGGGCGGCGTGAGCGGCGAGGTTGTCGAGCAGCTTGCGGTCGTCTCCGGAGTAGTCGCGTTCGCTGAGGCGAGGGCCGAGGTTCAAGAGACCGATGAGCTCCCCCTGGCTGATCAGGGGCACCACCAGCTTCATGCCCGCTTCCTTGAGAGCCTCCTTGGCCGGCGACTCCAGCTCGAGCCCTTCGAGCTCGACGGCCCCCGTAGCGCTCTGGAAATAGGCGATGAGCGGGTCATTGGGGGAGATGTCTACGGCCGCCGACTCCACCGGCGTCCGCGGCCCGGCCGCCTCATGCGGCTGCTCGGCCTTCGGCTTCCGTCTCAGAAACTTCGTGAGCCCAGTCATTTGCTTACCTTTCTACCCCCCGACCGTCTGCAAATCGTTACGGCGTAATCGCCTCTCGATCTTTTCACCCCAACCCGCGTTCAGCGCGGATGAGAGTGAAAAAGTCGCAGGTACCTCGGCTCACTCCAACAACCCTCTCGAGCTGTCCAGCTCCGCTGCCCCCGCCAGAGTTTCCTCGAGGTGTGGGGCGAGCGCCGCAACCGGGCGAGTTTCGACGCGCATCTCGCCGGAGGGATCGAGCCGAACCTGCAAGTTGACCTGAAGCTCCCGCTCGATTGCAGGATGATCCGAGCGGTTGTGGGCGCCTCTCGACTCCCGTCGTTCGAGTGCACCGAGCAGGGTTGCTCTGGCCGCCGCCAGAGAGGCGCGCAGATCCAGGACGTGTGCCAGGTCACCGAAGCCTTCGGCCGTCGGTCGAACGTCGATGTCAGTCATCATCTGTTCGATCTCTTCGAGCCGCGACAGACCTCCCTGTAGTCCCTCCTCCGATCGCGCAACTCCGCAGCATTCCCACATCAGATCCCGCAGCGCTCGTTGCACGGGGCGAACTATCTCGTCACCGTTGTCAATCAACGAGTCGAGATCGTCCTGTGCAGTGTCGAGAGCAGCCCGCGAACGCAGCTGTGCTTCTCGAGAAAGAGAGAGCTCTGCTGCCGCTCGGCCGGCGCGGCGCCCGAAGACCACCGTCTCGGTCAGTGAGTTTCCGCCCAGACGATTCGCGCCGTGCAGGCCGGCCGCGATTTCACCTGCTGCGAACAGGCCGTCGACATCGGTGGCGTGAGTCTCGGGATCGACGACGACTCCTCCCATAGAATAGTGAGCCGTGGGCGCAACCTCCATCGCATGCTTGGATATGTCAAGCATCTGATGCTCGATGAACTGCCGGTACATGCGCGGGAGTTTGTCCAGAATGAAACTCTTGTCTTGATGAGATATATCGAGAAAGACCCCACCGTGTGGGCCCCCTCGCCCCTCTGCTATCTCCGTGTAGTTGGCGAAAGCGATGCGGTCGCGTGTCGACAACTCCATGCGCTCCGGGTCGTAGCGCGCCATGAAGCGTTCGCCTTCGGAGTTGAACAGGCGTCCTCCTTCTCCCCGAACGGCCTCCGTGACGAGAGTGCCGGCGAGGTCCTCGGTACCGACCATCCCGGTCGGGTGGAATTGCACGAGCTCCATATCCTGGAGGCGGCAACCGGCGCGCAACCCGAGATACATTCCGTCGCCGTTGTTCTCGTCACGACGCGAAGAGGAGCGGCGCCACAGCCTCGTGTGACCACCTGTGGCCAGGATCACGGCATCGGCGAAGAACGCAGTCCGCTCCCCGGAGTTCTGCTCGAACGCAAGCGCTCCAAAGCAGACTCCATCTTGAACGAGCAAGCTCGAGACGTAGTGATTGTCGGCGATCCGGACACCCAGCTCGTCGACTTTCGCTGCCAGCGTGTGAAGCATCGCCCTGCCCGTGTAGTCGCCCGCGTAGCAGGTTCGCCGATAGGTGTGGGCACCGAAGAAGCGCTGGTCGACTCGCCCCTCTTCGAGCAGCGCAAAGGGGCAGCCCCACTCGAGCAGCTCGTGGATGGCTGCAGGCGCTTCTCTTGTCACGATCTCAACCACCCGTGGGTCGGACAGGTAGTAGCCCTCCCTATAGGTATCGGCGAAGTGCTGCTCCCAGGTGTCCTCCGGGTCGCGCGTTCCCAAGGCCGCGTTGATCCCCCCGGCCGCCAACACCGTGTGGGCATCCCGGCTCGAGCGCTTGGCCACGATCACCACCTCGCCTCCCAAGCGATGAACCTCGATAGCGGCTCGCAACCCCGCCGCCCCGGCGCCGATCACCAGCACATTGCAAACGTTCGTCCGCAGCTCTCCCATGTCTATTCCTTTCTCGCCCAGGGTCTCCAAGCTTGATGTCACACTCCCCACCTACGCTTGACTCGGCCGCACCCCCGGAGCCGACGACGTTAGAATAGGAGGCGACAATGGCAGTCGACGAGGAAGCTCGCCGGGGGCTTGAGGACCGCCTGGACACGGTCCTGGGAAGGGAGCACGCGACCACGCTCATGCGCTATCTGCCCTCAGAGGAGCTTGCCACCAAGCAGGACCTGAAGGCCTTGGAGCCGCGCTTCGACGGGATCGACCAGCGGTTCGACGGGATCGACCAGCGTTTCGATGGTTTAGAAGCTCGGGTCACAAGCCTCGAGCACCACATGGTCGGCTTCGGCCACCGCATGGACGGCTACGAGCTTCGACTGGTCGAGATGGAGCGACGGACCGAGCTCAGGATCGAAAGCGCTCGCGACCGCGTGCTCGCCGCCGTTCATGAAGGCATTGGCGGCCTGCGCATGGACTTGATCAATCAGACGCGCTTGCTTTTCTTCTCGATGATCGCCACGCTCATGACGCTGGCCGGGCTGGCCTTCGGGGCGGCCCTCCTGAGGGGGCCGGTCTAGGCGTCTCTCCTAGTATTCACAAGGAGGCTCAACCTAGCCAAGCTGATCTACTCGGCGATCACATCGCTCGATGGCTACGTAGCGGACGCTGCCGGCAACTTCGACTGGGCTGCCCCAGACGAGGACGTGCACACCTTCGTCAACGACCTCGAGCAGACGGCCGGCACCTACCTCTACGGGCGCCGGATGTACGAGGTTATGGTCTACTGGGAGAGCGCAAACTTCGCCGACCAGCCGCCCTACATGCAGGAATACGCGCGGATATGGCAGGCGGCCGACAAGATCGTTTACTCCAAGACGCTCGAGGCGGTATCCAGCGCCAGGACGCGAATCGAGCGGGGCTTCGACCCCGAAGCGGTCCGCGAAATGAAAGCGTCGGCCCGACGCGACATCACCGTGGGCGGTCCCGACCTCGCCGTACAGGCGCTCAAGGCCGGGTTGGTCGACGAGTACCACCTTTTCGTCTCGCCCATCGTGGTGGGAGGTGGCAAGCAGGCCCTCCCCAACAACGCCTGGATCAAGCTCGAGCTGCTGGACGAAAAGCGCTTCGGCAACGGCGTGGTCCACCTTCACTACCGCACCACGACCTGAGCAGGCGGCGAGGCATCCTGAGATCCGCAGCCTTGGCTTCAGAGCCGGCGCGCGATCCCCTCCGTGGCGCCAGGGTTTGTCGCACCAAGACAGTGCCCAACCCTCGCCCCGGGCCCAATCGTTACGGGCGCGACCCCTCGCCGCGCTACGTTACGTGAGACATGACCCGGCTAAAAATCTGGCTGTTCGGGCCCCCCAGGATCGAGCTGGGCGGCGTCCCCGTCGAGGTGGACACGCGCAAGGCCATAGCGCTGCTCGCATACCTTTCGGTCACCGGCCGCCCTCACGGCCGCGACGCCCTGGCTGCGCTGCTATGGCCTGATCTCGACCAAGACAGGGCGCGGGCTGCGCTCCGTCGGACGCTCTCCGCCCTGCGCAAGGGCCTAGGAGGCGCGGGGTTGGCAGCAGGACGAACCCGAGTGTCACTCGAAATCGAGGACATGTGGCTGGACACGGCCAGGTTCCACGAGCTAATCCGCGCCGCCCGCGACCACGACCACCCCGCCGACGAGGGCTGCCGCAGTTGCCTTTCAAGCCTCGGAGAGGCAGCGGAGCTCTCCCGCGGTGACTTCATGTCGGGCTTCTTCTTGCGCGACTCGCCCGAATTCGAAGATTGGATGTTCTTTCAATCGGAGGAGCTCCGCCGCGACGTCGGTGAAGCTCTAGAGCGGCTCGTGACCCAGTTGATCGCAGCGGGGGAGCTGGGACCGGCAATCGACGTCAGTCGACGCTGGCTTCATCTCGACTCCCTTCACGAGCCGGCCCACCGCGCATTGATGCGATTGTACGCGTGGAAGGGCCTGCGCTCCAAGGCCTTGAGCCAGTACCGCGAGTGCGTTCTGGTGCTCGATCGCGAGCTGGGCGTTCCACCGCTGGAGGAGACGGCGGCCCTCTACAGGGCGATTGAAAGTGGACGGCTCGAGACTCCCGCCCCGATGCCGCAGTCGCCACCAGAAGCGCCCAGCACTCCGGCTTCCCTACGCATCGAGCGGCTTCTGGTCGGGCGGGAAAGGGAGCTGGGGAAGCTCCTTCAGGCGTTTGCCGACGCGTCCCGGCACAGTCGCTTCGTCGTGGTCGAAGGCGAGGCCGGAGTGGGTAAGTCGAGCCTGGTTGAAGCCGCTCTCGGCCGGCTGCGCGAGCAGGGAGCCGAGATCCTTTCGGCACGCTGTTACCCGGGAGAGCAGGCCCTCGCTCTGGCCCCCATTTCCCAACTCCTGCACACCGCTTTGAAGCTTGATCAGAGCTGGGCAATGAAGCTGCCGACACGTTCGGCCCAGGAGGCCGCCCGCCTCGTACCCGAGCTGGCCGAGTTGCGCTTGGAGGCAACACCGCCGCCGCCGGGCGACGAGCCCGGCGGTCGGATACGACTCTACGACGGGGTGGCGGCGGCCCTCGAAGTCGCCTGTGGGGACGGCCCCGGTGTGATCTTCGTCGATGATCTTCACTGGGCCGATGAAGCCTCACTCGATTTCTTGTCCTACCTCATTCATCGCTTGCGCGATCGGGCCCTGTTGTTGTTGACGGCGTGGCGTCGCGAGGAGGTGCCTCCCGGCCACCGACTGGCTCTGATGCTCGCGGAAGCGACCTTGGCGGGATCGGGCACGTCGATCTCGGTGCAGCGTCTGGGTCGCGAACACCTAGGCGAGTTAATGGCGGCCATCGCTCCGGACGCGACCGGGGATTTCGTGAACCGTCTCCATGCCGAGACCGACGGGCTCCCGTTTTTTGTGATGGAGTACCTGGCCGCCCTGCCCACCAGCGATGA
>JALZJN010000080.1 GCA_030859735.1 Actinomycetota bacterium | reverse complement strand
CGACGAATGCGGCCGAAATAGACACAAAGCTCGTGCGCCTCCGGGCCCGGGAGCACCTGGTAGACGGCAAGCGTCTTCTTGAACGTCTCCTGTGAGACCCAGTGCTCCTCGTCTACGCACTCCTTTGAGATCATCGCGATCTGGGCAGCGGGCCCGCCCCAGGCGAGGCACCCGAACTTCAGGAAACGGACGAAGAGGGACCCGAGGGAATCCCTCCGTGTTCCGGCGGCGCCGCGGGACGGACCGTTCACGGCGTGGCAGTCTGCCCGACCGGGCGGCGCCAAGGCGATGCCAGGCAAAGCTGATGGCTACTGCTTTCGCGCTGTTGCACGAAGCCGTCTGAGAAATGCCGCGGCGCGCTCACGGAAGCCCGCGCGAGAGCCGCCGTGCGCGACGCCCTCGATACGAACGCCCGATTCGCGACGAATGGGATGGCGGTCTTGGGAGCCCACCCTTAGAACGGATCCAAGGAGTCCGCAGGGGTTTACGCGACAGCCACGCGTGAAAGCAATCATCTCCGGACCTCTCACTCGGTTATTGGAACCGGCGCGATGGAGTAATGAGCAGTGCCGGCTGCTCCTCCGCGCCGGAAGGAGTCGCCGGCGCTACCGGACCCCTTCGCTACTGCTCTTCGCGCGTTGGGGTCGTCGAGCAGGTCGCGGCGGCCCATTACGCGGCCACCGATGAGCCGATCGGGGCAGCCGTTGCCGAGACGTCCTCGAGGCCGCGGCGCGCGCCGCACTGAGTGCGGAGGGGGTGAGGATCGGACTCTGGGAGCACGAGGTCAGACTGGCGATCGAGAGCGCGTCCACGGCTGGTCGGGAGCGGCCTCGATGTGCTCCAAACAGGCTGCGCTGTGGAGCGAACGGATGGCGCTATTCGAGCGGAAGTTCGTCGATTGAAGGTTTCGGCTTGGGCCTTAGTGGCCCAAGTGGGGTGCTCGCAAGTGCGTCCGCTTCGGCGTTCGCCTTTCGGGGCACCCACGTGATCTTGATGTCTGCGAACTGTTGGATCAAAGAAACCGCTTGCTCATGCAAGGGCTTGAGGTGCTCCGCCTTGACTTTCCATCTGCCGTTCAGCTGGTTGACTACCAGAGCGGAATCGAGGCACACGCGTAAGTGTCCAATCCCGCAAGAGCGGGCAGCCTCGAGGCCCCTGATGAGAGCTCGATACTCCGCGACGTGGTGGTCCTTTGTCGGCCCTATTGGTTCCGAGATCTCCTCGAGAGGGGCCTTCAGGACGACACCAATCGCGGCTTCACCCGCCATTCTTCCGGGTTGATCGGCCACTATGCCCCCGTCGGTCGTGAGCAGGTGGTAGCGGGCCTTAGGGCCAGAGCCGTCGCCGACGGACGTTCCATGTTCCGTCATGGAGCCAAAGGTATCGCCCAGAAGGACACCGCGGCCGGGCCGTGGGGTCCCGGACCCCTGCGCGGAGGAGTAGCCGGCACCCCGCTACTGGTTTCGACGAGCGCCGTGATCGCTCCCGGCGGGCGCGAAGCGATCGTGCGGCCACCGGGTCTCTCGCGCTCCTAAGCTCCCGTTTTTCGGACCTCAGGGGAGTGCCAGCCATGGTGCCGAGGCGTCGAAAGCGCCGATATCGGCGACCCACCCGATTGGTTGCGCGCGAGAATCAGCCATGAGTTTCTCGGGCGACCCACGCGGCGCCCCGGCCGGTCGGGCGCTGTCAACCCGAGCGCAGGGCTCACGTCTCGCGGGTCAGGTGCACCTCGCCCGCTTGCAGCGCTACGCGTCCGTCGTCTGTCCCCACCAGCAGGGCCCCGGTGTCGTCGATCCCGGCCGCCCTGCCCTTGCCCTCGCCCCAGGAGATGCGGCTACCTTTGAGCGCGTCGCGCTCTCTCCAGGCCTGAAGTACCCGTGCCGGATCATCGGAGAATCGGTGGTCGAGAGCGTGCAGCAGCGCTCCGAGCGCAGCCCCTGGGGACCGAGGACGGGGGGCCGGGGACTCGAGCGCCAGCGACGTCGCGATCCCCTCAAGCTCGGCAGGAAAGCCCCGCGCTGAAACGTTCAGCCCCACCCCGACCACTGCCCAGCCGGCCTGCGGCCTTCCCTCCACGAGGATGCCCGCCAGCTTCTTGCGGTCGACCCATACGTCGTTGGGCCACTTGATCGTGCAGGCGACCGGTGCGCAGGCCTCGGCGGCCTCGCACACCGCCACCGCGGTAGCCAGCGGCAGCAGTGATTGGCGCTCGTCGAGGTCGCGCAGGATCACCGACAGCAGCAGCGCCGAGCCCGGCTCGGAGATCCATTCGCGGCCCTGGCGGCCGCGGCCGGCGGTCTGCTCGTCCGCAGTCACGATCATGCCGTGGGGAGCACCTGCGGCGGCCAGCTCCTTGGCCCGTTCGTTGGTGGAGTCGGTCAGACGGTGGTGCACGCGCGGGAGGCCGAGAGCCTCCGATCCGGTGCTCATCGGGCGCGCAGCACAACCTCGTCGCCGGGCTCGATGCCCAGCGTGGC
>JALZJN010000014.1 GCA_030859735.1 Actinomycetota bacterium | reverse complement strand
GACATTCTCAAACAACAAGGAGCTCCCCTTACACGCCCATCACCACTGGACCGAATGTGACAGTTCGGCGTTGTCGTGGGTGGCAGCGGCCCGGTGCGTGCCGCTGTTCGCATTACCGGCGCTCGACGGGCAGTTGCTTAACTAACGTTTACCGAGCATCTCGAAAATGAAGATGTCACCGAGCCATCGTTCGTACTCTTGTCCCGACCATCCACGTTCGACGACAAAGAGGTACCAGAGCGATGGGTGGTTGAGCGCCCAGAGTATGTCCGTGGCGGTGGCCACATCCAAGCTGCCCTTTAGGCAGTCCTTTTCGTGGAGACGCTCGACTACCGATCCTTGGACCCCTAACAACTTCGATTGGATCTCTTTCCATAGGGCCGCGATCTCTGGGTCGGAGCCGGCCGCGTTCCGGATCACATCCATCAACAGACCGGAACGCGATTTAACCGCCCTCGATTGAGACGCCAGCAATCGAAGCTGCCGTTGGGCGTCGGGTTCGTCGAGCATCTCTCGGTACCAGGCGCGTTCGGTGACGTCGAGGTCCGCCTCCTCGCCACTGAGACGCTCTTCCCACAAGACGCGGAGAAGATTCGCCTTGGTCTCGAACGCGAGATAAACGGTCTTCAGCGCCACCCCGGCCTGCTCGGCTATGGCGGGGACGGAGGTCGCGACGTAGCCGTCTGCCTCGAAGAGACGCTGAGCGGTCTCCAGCATGCTGCGTCGGGTCGCCGCGGCCTGTTCCCGGCGGCGAGGCGAGTCGTAGCGACGAGAGGGCTTGACAGGGTCCACCATGGGTGAGTACAGTACCGGAGAATAGACTACTCGGTAAGGATATTGAATATCCTGGCCGAGCACTATAAAGGGATAAACCTTAGAGAGGGAGGTAGCGGTGGTCACCTTGCGCATCGATGTGAAGGTTCGCGACTACGACATGTGGAGGCAGGCATTCGAGGGCGACGCCGGAGGTCGGGAGAGGTCTGGGGTCCGGCGCTATCGGATTTTCCGGCCGGTCGACGTCCACGACCAGGTCTTGCTTGATCTCGACTTCGATAGTCGAAAAGAAGCGGAGGGCTTCTTAACTATTCTTCGCGAGGAGGTCTGGACCTCCGCGGAGAAGGCGCCGGCAAAGCTCGGCATTCCCGAGACGCGTATTGTCGAGCTCGTTGAGTCTGAAGAGTACGCAGGTTCCCCCGCCTCTTGATGCCGGAAAGAAGACTCGTCTGATCCTGCGGGCCGGCCGTGACCTCCGACGACTGATCCGACGGCCACCTGGGCTACCGGGATCACCTCCCGGAACGCTCACGACCTCGCCGAGGTCCTGAGGGCTCAGGGAAGGGCGGTGGCACCGCCCCCTCCACCCGAACCGGACGTTGACGAAACGATACTTGGTAAGAAATGGGTCTGCGGCGCGCGTTTGCCGGCAAAAGTTCGAGCTCGGCTCGGTCAACTGCCCTACCAACGCTGTCGATGACACGCCTATGGATCGCGCCACGGCCACTCGCAGCGCCCGGCTCTTGGTCACCAACGTCGAGCGGGTCATCAGGGGCAAGCGGGCCGCCGTAGAGGCGGCCGCCACCGCCCTGTTCGCCGGCGGTCACCTGCTGGTGGAGGACATCCCCGGAGTCGGCAAGACCATGCTGGGCCGCGCCTTGGCCCGGTCGCTGTCGGGCTCCTTCAAGCGGGTACAGGCCACTCCCGACCTCCTCCCCTCGGACATCACCGGGAGCTCGATCTTCAACCAGCGGGACTTCTCCTTCGAGTTCATCCCCGGCCCTATCTTTGCCAACGTGGTCCTGCTCGACGAGGTCAACCGGACCACGCCCCGTACCCAGTCGGCCCTGCTCGAAGCGATGGAGGAGCACGCGGTCACGGTCGACGGGACCCGCCACGTTCTTCCCGAGCCCCTGTTCGTGATCGCGACGCAGAACCCGCTCGAACAGCACGGCACCTACCCGCTGCCGGAAGGCCAGCTCGACCGCTTCTCCATGGCCATGGAGCTGGGTTACGTCGATCCCGCCTCGGAGCTGCAAATCGTTCGCTCTCAGCTCGAACACCACCCGATCGAGGAGCTCCAGCCGGTGCTGTCGGCGAACGATGTGATCGCCATTCAGCTCGCGGTCAGGCACACGGACGTCGCCGACGATGTCCTCGGCTATGCCCTCTCGCTGGTCGCCGCCACCCGCAAGCACCCGGCCCTCCACCTGGGAGCAAGCCCGCGTGCGTTGGTGGGACTGGTGCGCTGCGCGCAGGCCCGGGCACTCCTCAATGGGCGGAGCTTCGTAACTCCGGACGATGTCAAGGTTCTCGCCGGCCCGGTGCTGGGCCACAGGATCCTGCCCACGGGAGAGCTGAGGGTCGACAAGGGCCGCGGCACGGCTGTGGTCGCGGAGCTCGTGGACTCGGTTCCGGTGCCGGTCATCACGAGCGGCCGCCGCAACCCTGCAGCCCGAAGACGTCCCACCACGCCTCTTCCGCCTCAGCCCCCCGCCCCCTCTTCCGCTCCGCCCCCGCCCCCGCCGCGGCAAACTGCCGGCACCCGGGTGGCGCCCCCTCCGCCTCCCGCCGTCACCGCGGCACCTGCGCCCCGCCGCGCCTCAGCCATTTAGGTGAGTGTCGTCCGCTCCTCCCGGCGGGTGTCCAGGCGCTCGTTGAGCGCCGTTCTCATCGGCGCCGCGTTGATCCTGGCGGGAACGACCGCCCAAGCGGGATGGCTGTTCGTGCTCGCCGCCGGCGTCCTGGGCGGGGTGGCCGGATCGGTGCTTCTCTTGCCCCGCCTCAGGGACGCCGAGATCGACCGGGACATGCCCCGCCGGGCTCGGGTCGGCGAGAAGGTGCGGATGGTGCTGCGCCTGACGAACGGCGGCAAACACTCCCTGCCGGTCATGCGAGTTGAGGACCACCTGGGAGCGTTCAAGCCCGTGGCAGTTTGTTCGGAGGGACTGGCGCCGGGAGCGACGGCGCGTGTCGTGACCGTCCGCCGGGCTCAGCGCAGGGGCGTCTACGAGAGTGGCTCGGTGCGCCTCGAGACCTCGGCCCCCCTGGGCTTCGCCAGACGGCTGGTGGTCCAGGATGCGCCGGCGACCATTACCGTGGTGCCCAGTTGGGTCGAGCTCGAGGCTTGGTCCCCGCTGCAATCCGGTGCCACGGGGGGCGGGGATCCCAACGCTCGCCCCGGCCGGGGAACGGGTGACTATCTCGGCGTGCGCGACTATCGTCCGGGCGATCCCCTGAGGGCCGTGCACTGGCGCTCGGCCGCTCGCGCCGGTCGGCTAATCGTCACAGAGTACGAGGAGGAGTCGCGCCGGCGGGTGTTGATTGCCCTCGGTGGAGCGGACGCCGGCGAGCCACCGGACTCCGCCTTCGAGGCGCTGGTGCAGTCGGCGGCTTCCATCGCCAAGTGCTCGATCGACAACGGCCACCAGGTGAGCTTGCTGTACTCCGCCGGCGAGCTACCAGATGCCCGCTTCGGCGACTGCCTGGAGGCCCTGGCGGACTCAGCTCCCGACGGGCGGGCCCTGAGTCCCCGGCTGGGCCCGGCTCTGGCGCGCCTGGGCCGGGGCGGCACTGTGGTTCTGCTGTCGTGCGACTCGGAGCAGGCGAGACCGGACCTCGAGGAGGCGGCTCGCATGGCCGCCGCACGCGGATGCCACACAGTGGCGGTAGTTGCAGATCCGGGCGCCTGGCTCGCTCATCGTGCTCCACCTCGGAGAAGCATTTCGGTGGCCGGAGCGACCACTAGAACGGTGTGGCGGAACGTGAGCTTGCGGACATGTCTGGGGGCGTAGGGGCGCGCGTCAGGGCCGTCAACGCCACTCGGCGGCCGGAGGACTCGATCCCACTGCGGGCGGCGGTTCTCGGAACGGTCCTCATCGGGGTGGGCGCGGCGGGGGCCGAGGGAGCGATCTCTCCTCTGCGCACCGCCGTGGCCCTGGTCGTCTTGCCGGGTGCCTATTGGTTCTCCTACAAGCGGCGGACCGAGGACAACTGGTACGTCAAGCTCGTCCTGGCTCTGGGGGCGGTACTTGCGATCACGGCCTTCTTCTCCCAGCTCGGGCAGATCCAGACACTTGACGAGGTCCGCTTCCCGTTGGCCGAGATCTTCCTGTGGATACAGGTCCTCCACAGCTTCGACCTTCCCGAACGCAAGGACCTGAACTTCTCGCTGGGATCATCGCTGGCGCTGATGGGGGTCGCCGGCTCGCTGGCTCAGACGATGTCCTATGCCCCCTTCGTCGTCGTCTACTTCGTACTGATCCTGTGCGCTCTGCATCTGGCTCAGGTGAGCGAGTCGGCGGACGGTACCGTGAGCACCTTTCGTATGGAACCGGGCAGCCGGCGACCCAAGGTCTGGCCCCAGCTGGCCCGGACCGCAGTGGGGATCGCGGCCGCAGGAATGGTCCTCTACCTGTTGACGCCGCAGAGCACGGGGGTGCGGACGCTGGCGCTGCCGTTCTCCCTCGGAGACGGGGTGGGTATCGTGGCGGGTGAATCGCTGTTCAATCCCGGCTTCGAGTCGGGCACCCCGGGCTCGAGATCTTCGGGTACCGCCTTCCACGGCTTCAACGACAGCCTCGACCTGCGGGTCCGTGGCGAGCTCTCCGACGAGGTCGTGATGAGGGTGCGCAGCTCGGCCCCCGCCATGTTGCGGGGCATGATCTTCGACCACTACGACGGGGTGAGGTGGTCGCAGCCGTCTGAGGACCCGGTCCCGCTGGAGGGGACGCCTCCCTACTTCTATCCCGTGGAGCAGCGCAGCCTCGGCCCCCGCGCCGCGGTGAGCCAGACCTTCTACATCGAGGCCGAGCAGCCCAACGCGATCTTCTCCGCCGCCTATCCCGATCGCATCTTCTTCGAGGGTGGCGTCGCGGTGGACGCGCTCGGCGGGCTGCGCACCGGCGGCACGCTCAGCGAGGGCACGGTCTACAGCATCGTGGCGAGCCGGGGTGCGGCCACTCCCGCTCAGCTACAGAGGCTGGGTTCGCCGGAGGCGCCCGAGGCGCTCGGCCGCTACCTCGAGGTCCCCTCGAGCGTGCCGACACGAGTGGAGTCGTTGGCCCGGAGAATCACCGCCTCGGCCGACACCACCTACGACAAGGTCAAGGCCGTCGAGGACTATATGGCCCGCAACTACCGCTACTCCACCGATTCGCCGGTGCCTCCGGAGGGCCGGGACGCGGTCGACCACTTTCTGTTCGACACCGATGTCGGCTTCTGTGAGCAGTTCGCCTCCGCCACCACTGTTCTACTGCGCAGCTTGGGCATCCCGGCTCGCCTGGTCGCCGGCTACACGCCGGGGACCCGCAACCCGTTCACCGGCTACTACGAGGTGCGAAATTCCGATGCCCACGCCTGGGTCGAGGTCTACTTCCCCTCCTACGGCTGGTACGAGTTCGACCCCACCTTCGCGGTGCCCCCGGCGCTGACGGAGACGTCGAGCTCGCTTCCGCTGGCGCGCCTGCTCGAGGCGGCCCAAAAGAAACTCGGCGGTTTCTCGCTGGGCGAGCCCAGCCCCTCCGACTTCGCCGCGCTCGCCGTGGCCCTGGTGGCCTGCTGGACCGCGGCTGTGCTGTGGCGCCGTCGCCGTCTTCGAGGCGCGCGCCGGCCTCCGGCCGGCGAGCCGGGAGGTCCGGTCGAGGCGGCGTGGCGGGAGCTCGAGAGCGCGCTGCGGGAGACGGGGGAGCGGCGCGCCCCTCCGGAGACCGCCCGCGAGCTGCTCCACAGGCTCGGCTCCTCAAGCACGGCGGCGGACGCCTTCGACGAGGAACGCTACGGGGGCCGGACCGACCCGGCTCGAGCCCAGGACGCGGTGCTCGAGCTCAAGAGACTTGCCCGCGACAAGTCCACCGCGCCGCCGCCCCGCTGACCCCGGATTCGCGTTTTGAGCGTCTGCCGGGGCCCTTTTGGGACTCCTGAGTCCCTAGAACCTACGAACCCCGCCATTCCGTGAGCTCGGCGGCGGCGGTGCGGCGCGTCATCGGCCGCTCCCCGGCCCCCTCCTGCGGATAGCCGAGATAGACGAAACCCGCCACGAGCTCGTCCTCCTCCACTCCCAACATCTCCCGAACCTCGGGCATGGCGCAGGCCGGGCCGGTCCGCAGCATCGCTCCTAGTCCCATGTCGTGTGCCGCCAAGAGAATGTTCTGCAGTGCCGCGCCGGTGGCGTGGTGCTCCTCGATCTCTACGACCTTGGGGAGGTGGACCTTGGGCCGCTCGATCACGCACAGGATGAGGGGCGCCCTTAGCGCCTTGGCGACTATCCCGGAGGGGTCCTTGCCCGCTCGCTCCACGCCCTGAGCCCAGGCTCGCCCCAACCGGTCGCGCTCCTCGCCGGCCAGCACCACGAACCGCCACGGTTGGGTGAGATGGTGAGTGGGAGCCCGGACGGCGGCCTCCAGCAGCTTCTCTACCGTCTCTCTTCCAGGGACCCGCTCCGTAAGCCGGGCCACCGAGCGCCGGCTGAGGATGGCGTCCAAGGTCTCCATGGCGGCAAGAATAGGGGCCCCGGCCCGGGCCGGCGGGCGTGCCACAATCTCCCGATGCTCGTCGGTGCCATGAACTTCCCCGGTCGCTCCGTCGTAAAGGAGATCCATCGCATCTCCGAAGACGGCTTCGATTTCGTCGATCTGACGCTCGAACCGCCCGCGGCGTGGACTCCCGACGGGGCCAGGGTCGGTGGCCTGCTGGCGGACTTGGGCCTCCCCGCCGTCGGACACACCGCCTGGTACCTGCCCATCGCGTCCGCTTTTCCCGAGCTGCGCCGCACGGCCCACGATCTCTACCGCAGGGCGCTAGACGTCTTTGCCGAGGCCGGCGTGTCCCTCGTCAACGTCCATCCCGACCAGCGTGTTCCGATGCACAACCGGCGGCAGGTGTTGTCGCACAACGCCGAGGCCATCGCAGAGCTGGCAGATGCCGCCGCCGAACGTGAGATCAGGATCATGGTCGAGAACGACGATCGCATGTTCTCCTCGGTCGAGGCACTCGCGGCCATCTTCGACCGGGTCCCCGAGGCCGGCTTCCACCTCGACGTCGGACACGCCAACCTGAGGCTCGGCCTGGGGGAGCCCAACCGCACCGAGGCGCTGTTGGCAGCCTTCGCCGGCCGACTGGCCCACGTGCACCTGTCCGACAATCGCGGCGGCCCCGACGACCTTCACCTGCCCCTGGGGGCAGGGGCGGTCGATTGGAGAGGAGTAGTCAAGCTGTTGCGAGCCGCGGCCTGGGACGGGACCGTCACGCTCGAGGTCTTCTCCCGTGAGCGTGAGCACCTGCGCACCTCACGCCGGCTGTGGCTGGAGTGGTGGGGCCGCGGCGCGTGACGAGGCCCGACGCCCGGCCCCCCGGGCACATTCTCGCGGTGGTCAGTCGCCCAAGCTGTGCGGTTAGCCACCGTTTCGGTGGTCAGGAGCCCAAGTTGGGCGATCGACCCCCTGGGTCCGGGAGCCGCGCTCCGCATGCCTACGGGCTCAATTGCGGCACGGGCCCGTTGAATGTGGCTATTATTGTGACTAATGAGTATGAAGAGGCTGCTGGGGATCTTTCTCGTAGCGTTCGCCTTCTTTTTCTTGATCACCTCCCCGGTGGAGGCGGCCAACATCGTCAAGGAAACGGGCCAGACGCTGGCGTCGGCGGTGGAGTCGCTGTCGCGTTTCGTCAAGGCCTTGTGAGGTAGCTGCCGCAGGCGGGCTCATGCGGCTCGAGCGAATCCGGAAGCGCTATATGGCCGACGGCGAGAGAGAGGTGCTCAGCACTCGCCGTCATCTCGCCGCGGTCCTTGTTCCCTTTCTGGTAACCATCGCCGTGGGGTGGGCCGCGTCGGCGATCGGCGCCGCATCGAGCCCTCGGAACGGCGGCGATTCCCTCGACACCGTCCTCGGCTGGGTGGTGCTGGCGTTCGTAGTCCGCTTCCTGTTCAAGCTCCTCGAGTGGTGGTACGACGTCATCTTCGTCACCGACCGTCGCATCTTCGAGGTCAGGGGCCTGGTGCCACAGCACGTCTATTCGATGCCCTTGTGGAAGGTCACAGACATGACCTACCGGCGGACCTTCTGGGGGTTCCTCTTGGGCTACGGGGCACTCACCCTGGAAACGGCGGGCCAAAACCAAGCCCTCGACCACATGAACTACCTGCCGGACCCCGAGGGCTTCTACAAAGCGGTCAACTCGCAGGGCTCCACCTTCGAGTCCCCGGGCGGAGCGGGGGAGGGAGAACAAGCCCCTGAGGAGGGGGACTCCTCGGCCCCAGAGCGTTACAACACCCCGCCGTTCCCCTTTCGGCTCGGGTAGCCGGAAAAGATACGCTCGGGGCGTGGGTTCGGGGATCCTTGCAGCTTTGATCGGGCTCGTTGCGCTCGGTTTCATCGAGTCGTTGGGGCGTTTTTACCCGGCTCGTGACGCGTGGTGGCGACTGCGTCGCCTGCACGGACGGCGTGCGGTGAGGGCGACGCGGGAGCGGTTCGAGGCGGCCGCCGCTTCGGGCACCGCTCGCCTGCTGGCGGCGGCCCTCCTCGCGCTGGTCGTCGTCTGGGTGACGGTCGTGAGGGGCATCCTCGACAAGAGCTGGTACGAGGTCACGACCGACGTGCTCCCCTATGTCGTCGTCTCGGCTGCCCTTGTTCGCACACCGTTCATTCTGCGAGCCATCGCCCGGCGCATGAGGGCGTACGAGCGCCAGGCGGGGGAGGATCCCGACCAGCCCCTGGACGGAGGCGGCGAAAACGGGGGGCCGTCCGAGCTGGCTCTGTGAAGAAGAGGCGTCTCTACCTGGTGGCACCGGCCCACCTCGCCGCAGGAGCTCTAGCCGACATGATCCCCGAGCTTGTCTCCGCGGGCGTGGACATCCTGCAGTTGCGGGAGAAGGAGATGGAGGCGAAAGACGTTCTGCGCCTGGCGGATCCGGTCCTTGCTGCCTGCCGGGATGCGGGGGTCCCCTTCATCCTCAACGACCGGCCCGACATCGCCTTGACCCTGGGGGCCGACGGCGTCCACGTGGGCCAGAACGATCTGCCCATCGAGGCCGTCCGCCGCATCCTGCCGGGCGCGATCGTGGGTCTGTCGACTCATGCCCCGGCAGAAGTCGAGGAAGCGGCGGCCATCGAGGGTGTCGACTACTTCGCGGTGGGCCCGGTCTTCGCCACGCCGACCAAGCTGGGGCGACCGGCCGCCGGGCTCGAGCTGATCTCCCACGCCGCGGCCCTCGGCTCGGAGCGCCCCTGGTTCGCCATCGGGGGCATCGACGAGTCGAACCTGGGTGCGGTCGTGGAGGCCGGCGCCCGCCGCGTGGTGGTGGTGCGGGCGATCACCGAGGCGGCCGACCCGCCTCAGGCAGCGGCTCGCCTGCGAGCTCGCCTGGAGGAATCGCCGAGTGGTGGTGAGATGGTCATATAGAGCACCTGAGCACCACTCGGCGACGGTTTTCTTGGTTGTAGGCTGCCGTGATGGGGCTCACCCTGACCGAGAAGATTCTCCTCGCCCACACCGACCGGGACGAGCTCATCCCCGGTGAAGTCGTGCTGGTGCGCTGCGACGTGGTCATGGCCAACGATGTCTCGGGGCCCGTGGCGTTTAGGGCGATGAAGAAAATGGGGGCCGAGCGGGTCTTCGACCCCTCCAAGGTCGTGATGGTCGCCGACCACTTCATGCCCGCCAAGGACGCCCGCTCGGCGGGGCTGCTGAAGAGCCTCAAGGACTGGTCCGACGCCCAGGGCGTCACTTATTACGGTCAGGGCCGCGGCGGCATCGAGCACACGCTTCTGGCCGAGGAGGGCTGGGTCACCCCCGGCATCGTGCTCGCCGGCGGGGATTCCCACACCTGTACCCACGGCGCCCTCGGCGCTTTCGGTACCGGGCTCGGCTCGACCGACATCGCCGCCTGCCTGGCGTTGGGCGAGTTCTGGCAGGCGGTGCCCGAGACCATCCTGGTGTGGCT
This sequence comes from Actinomycetota bacterium, assembly GCA_030859735.1. GTDB lineage: Bacteria > Actinomycetota > CADDZG01 > CADDZG01 > WHSQ01 > JACDAL01. The sequence goes on along the minus strand of JALZJN010000014.1, from coordinate 12,255 downwards.
CTCGGGCGCGCGCAGCAAGTACGTGACCGGTAAAGACGTGATCCTGGCGGTGATCGAGAGGATCGGCGTCGCCGGCGGCACCAACCAGGTGCTTGAGTTCGGGGGGGAAGGGGCCGCGGGGCTGTCCCTGGACGAGCGCCTCGCGGTGGCCAACATGGCTATAGAAGCGGGGGCCGAGACCGGGCTGTTCGCGGCCGACGAAGTCACCGCCTCCTACCTCGAGGGCCGCGCTCGCAGAGAGTGGACGGCCGAGGCATCGGACCCCGACGCGCACTTCTCGGATGTGCTCGAGATCGATCTCTCGGCACTCGGCCCCCTGGTGGCCAAGCCGCACTCGCCCGGAAATGTTGTGCCGGTGGCCGACATCACCGGGACCAAGATCGATCAGGTCTACATCGGCAACTGCTCCAATGGCACGATGACCGACCTGCGCCAGACCGCCGAGATGTTGCGGGGCCACAGGGTTCACACCGACACCCGGGCGATCATCGTGCCGGCAACCCAGGACATCTACCGCCGTGCGATGGCGGAGGGGCTGCTCGACATCTTCGTCGAGGCCGGCGCGATCGTCTCGACCCCCACCTGCGGAGCCTGCTTCGGCGGCCACAACGGGGTTATGGGGCCGGGCGAGAACGCGCTCACGACCACCAACCGAAACTTCAAGGGCCGCATGGGTTCGGGAGAGGCTGGGGTGTTCCTCGCCAACGCCTTCGTAGCAGCGGCGGCCGCGGTGGCCGGAGAGATCGTCGAACCGCACGCGGTCCACGGCTCCCCGTGATCATCGAGGGGACCGCAGTCGTGGTCGAGGGCGACAACATCGACACCGACGTCCTCTACCCGGGCTCGTTTCTCAACATCGACGACCCCGAGGCCATGAAGCCCTATCTTTTCGAGGGGCTCGATCCGACCCTCCGAGACCGCCTCGAGCCCTCCTGTGTGTTGGTGGTCGGAGACAACTTCGGCTCGGGGTCGTCGCGCGAGCACGTACCGCTGGCGATGAAGGCGTGGGGCGTCGGCTGCGTCCTGGGACACAGCTTCGCCCGTATCTTCCACCGCAACTGCATCAATCTGGGGCTGCCGGTGGTGACCTCTGCGGAGGCGGCTGCGACCGCCGTGGCCGGCGATCGAGTTCACATCGACACCGACGACGGCGTCATCGTGGTCTCGGGCGAGCGCTACGAGATCGCTCCTCTGCCCGAGTTCATGACCGAGATGATCGACTCGGGCGGGCTCGTGGAATGGGTCAAGGGCCGGCTCGAGGCCTGATTTTCGCAGAAACCGAGCCTCGCTCAACTGATCCGGGGCCGGGCGCTCTCACCAATATAGATTTTAGGAATGTTCAAGCCGAAGCTCGCCTGGCTGCTGATCTTTGTCCCAGCGGCCGTCGTCCTCGAGCTCACCCACGCGGACCCGGTCGCCATCTTCGTGGGCGGCCCTCACTCCTCGGCGATCTTTCTGGCGGCCAAGGACAAGATGGACGTCTCGGTCGAGATTGCGGTCGGCTCGTCGACTCAGATCGCTCTCTTCGTCGCCCCCATGCTCGTGTTCGTCTCGTTGCTGGTGGGACAACCCATGGATCTGATCTTCTCGGGCATCGAGATCGCCGCGGTGGCGTTCTCGGCGCTGATCCTCGGATTTATCACGCTCGACGCCCGCTCCAACTGGATCGAGGGGGCCCAGCTCGTAGCCGCCTACCTCATCATGGCCGTGTCGTTCTTCTTCCTCTAGGAGGTTCCCTTGCCGCGCGCCATCGATTTCCACGTCCACTGCTCCACCGCGGAATGGCTCGAGGGCTCCATCGGTCCGATGCTCGAGGCCACCGCCCGCTACTTCCGCACCGAGGTCAGAGTTCGCACCGTCGAGGAGATGGCCGAGGAGTACCGGAACTGGGACCTCCTGGGCGTGCTGCTGGCGTGGGACGCGGAGACCGCCACCGGGCAGCCGCCCCTCACCAACGACCGGGTGGCAGAGACCTGTCGTGCCTATCCGGAGCAGTTCGTCGGCTTCGCCTCGGTAGACCCCCACAAGGCCGACGCCACCGAAGAGCTCGAGAGAGCGGTCACCGAGCTTGGCCTAAAGGGCCTGAAGATCCATCCTCAGGTGCAGGCGTTCTATCCCGACGAGCTCCGCTTCGAGCCCCTGTGGGACGTCTGTGAGCGGTACTCGCTGCCGATCATCGTCCACGTCGGCCAAACGGGTCTGGGGGCGGGCGTGCCGGGAGGCTCGGGCATCGCCTACGACTTTGGGCGCCCCATGCTGATGGACACGGTCGCAGCTCGCCATCCCGGGCTCACTGTGGTCATGGCCCATTTCGGCTACCCGTGGCACCTCGAGGTGCTCGCCTCTGCCATGCACAAGACCAACGTCTGGGTCGACCTCTCCGGCTGGCGCCCCAAGTACATCCCCGAGGAAGTCAAGCGGGACGCACGCGGCCGCCTCTCCGATCGCTTCGTGTGGGGGAGCGACTACCCGATGCTCGACCCGGGTCGGATCCTCGACGAGATCTCCGAGTTGAGACTCGGCGACAAGACCGACGACGTCCTCAAACACAACGCCGCCAGACTGCTGGGCCTCGAAGTGTCGTGAGCGAGCTGACCCAGGTTCCCATCGGCGTCCTGCCCCCCGCGCGCTTCGAGGAGGCGGTCGGCGCCGAGCGCTTTGCTCCCTTTGGCACCCGGATAATCGAGGCCGCGCGGCAGCTCGAAGGGCGGGCGGTCTGGAACGTCAACTCCACCGCGGCGGGCGGGGGCGTGGCCGAGATGTTGCGCTCACTGCTCGCCTACGCGCGCGGAGCAGGTGTCGACGCACGCTGGATCGTGATCCCCGGCAACGAGGACTTCTTTCGGCTCACGAAGAGGCTCCACAACAACCTCCACGGCAGCCCCGGCGACGGCGGCGGGTTGGGGGCCGGTGAGGCGACCATTTATCAGACGACGCTCGCTCCCTCGGCGGAGGAGCTCTGCGACCTGGTGCGTCCAGGAGACATCGTGATCGTCCACGATCCCCAGCCGGCGGGCATGTGCCGCAGCCTGGTGGATGCGGGGGCGGTGGTGATCTGGCGTTGCCACGTGGGGCTCGACCGCCCGAACGAGACGGCGCGTGCGGCATGGAATTTCCTGCGCGGCTACATCCGCCCCGCCCACGCCTACGTCTTCTCTCGGCGGGCGTTTGCCTGGGAGCGACTGGCGGACGACAAGATCGTTCTGATCGCCCCTTCCATCGACGCCTTCTCGCCCAAGAACCAGGACCTCGCCCCCGAGGACGTCACCGCGATCCTGAACACCTCGGGAGTGGTACCCGACGGTGGTTCAGGGCTCGGGGCTTTCACCCGTGAGGACGGCGCCCCCGGAAGAGTCGACCGCCACGCGGAGATGTTCGAGGACGAGCCCGTCCCGCCCGGTGCGCCCATCGTGACGCAGGTGTCCCGGTGGGATCGTCTAAAGGACCCCGTCGGGGTCATCGAAGGCTTCGGTCGCCACGTCGTCCCCGTCAGCGGCGCTCACCTCGTCGTCGCCGGCCCCAGCGTGGCCGCGGTCGCGGACGACCCCGAGGGGGCCGAGGTGCTGGCCGAATCACAGGCGGCGTGGCGTGCTCTCCCCCGGGCGGCCCGGGCACGGGTGCATCTGGCCGCTCTGCCGATGGACGATCGAGAGGAGAACGCCGCCATCGTCAACGCGCTGCAACGCAGGGCCACCGTCGTGGTGCAGAAGAGCCTCGCCGAGGGCTTCGGGCTCACGGTCGCCGAGGCGATGTGGAAAGCGCGTGCGGTGGTCGCCACCCGCATCGGGGGGATACAGGACCAGATCGAGCACGGTGTCAGCGGCGTTCTGATCGACGACCCGGCGGATCTCGAGTCCTACGGTGCCGCGGTTGCCGGGCTGGTCGAGGACGAGCCCCGGGCGTGCAAGATGGGGGCCGAGGCTCAAAAACGAGTGCGTGACGAGTTCCTGGGCGTCCGTCACCTCCTCCAGTACGCCGCACTGATCGAGGGGCTCGTGGGGCGCGCCTGATCACCGTGGCCTTGGAGGTAGTCGGTAGCGCTTAGCGCGCACTCAGGTGACTAATCGGTACTCCTGCGCGCCGCGTTCGGTTATCAGGGCGGAGCGATCGGTCCCGGGCCCTGAGGCCCGAACCCCTTGACAGTCGGAGGCGGGAGATATATCCAGAGCGGCAATGGGGGGCGGGCCGATGACTGTGGGGGTCGAGGAGGAGTATCAGCTCGTCGACCCTGAGACCCGGGCGCTGGTGGCGGTCGCCCCCCGCATCGTCCTGCGGGCCGAAGCCCTGGATCTCGATGTCATGGAGGAGCTCCACTCTTCGCAGATCGAGGTCGGAACGCGCGTTTGCTCGAGCCTGTCGGAGGTGCGCGCAGAGATCACCGCAGCACGGCGCTCGGTGAACGAGATGGCCGCCGCGCGGGGAGCCCGGCTGGTCGCCGGAGGCACGCATCCGTTTAGTCGTTGGGAGCACCAGCCCGTGACCGAGACGCCTCGCTACGAGAAGCTCGAGGAGAGCTACCAACAGATTGCGCGCGAGACGGTCATCTTCGGAAGCCATGTCCACATCGGGATCGACGATCCCGAAGCGCTGATCGGAGTAATGAACCGAGCGCGTTTGTGGATTCCGGTGTTGCTCGCAATAGCGGCCAACTCGCCCTTCTGGGGCGGCTCGGACACCGGCTACTCGAGCTTTCGCGCCGAGATCGCCCGCCGCTGGCCGCAGTCCGACCTGCCGCACCACTTCGATTCGCACGCCGAGTACGACAAGCTCATCGACGACCTCGTGGCGGGGGGCAGTGTGCCCGATGCCTCTCAGATCTACTGGGACATCAGACCCTCTATGAGTTACGACACGCTTGAGTTCAGGGCCACCGACGTGCCGCCCTCCATCGACGAAACGGTCATGGTGGCCGGGCTCGTGCGTGCCTTGGGGGTAACCTGTCTCGACGAGATCGAGCAAGGAGCCGCCGCCTCGAAGCCTCGGCCCGAGCTGTTGCAGGCAGCGAAGTGGCGCGCCGGGCGCGACGGGCTGAGGGGCGAGCTCATCGATATTCGCACCGGCCGAGCGAAGCCGGCCGCCGAGCTGGTGGGGGACTTGTTGGAGTACGTCCGTCCCGCCCTCGAGGGCCTGGGCGACTTCAACGAGGTCTGCGTTCTGGTGGCCGAAACTCTCAGACGGGGAAACGGCGCCGACCGGCAGCGCGCGATCTACGAGCGCACCGGCAGTCTCGAGGCCGTTGTCGATGCTCTCGCGGCCGAGACGTGTGCCGGAACCGCCTGAGCCACGTAGAATTGGACAATGGCAACCACAGAGGACATCAGGGCCGAGGTCGAGGAGGCCCTCAAGACCGTCAACGACCCCGAGCTCGGCATCGACATCTACAACCTCGGTCTGGTCTACGACGTCGACATCAACGACACCGGAGACGTCAAGATCGAGTTCACGCTCACGACCATGGGCTGCCCCATCGCGCCGATGATCGACGAGGAGATCAAGCAGGCGACGGCGGGGATCGAGGGCATCGGAGAGGTCTCCACCGAGGTCGTCATGTACCCGCCGTGGAGCCCCGAGAAGATGTCCCCGCTGGCGCGCTCCGCCCTGGGATTCGTCTAGACCTCAGGCCGTTTCGAGCTGGTCCTCGAGGCCGGTCACCCTCTGGACATCGCCTCCACCGCGCTGCCGTTCCCGTACCTCCAGCCGCCTCGAGAGGCGCGACAGGCCGAAGTTGACCGCCACGAACATGAGGCCCGTGACGAGAAACACGTGGAGGAGGGGAGCGTCGACGCCGACGCCGAGGAAGGGGCTGCCGCTCGTGCTCGTTATGATCCGGCTGTGCCGTAGCGCTTCCTGGATCGCGATGATGCTCACCAACGTGGTGTCCTTGTTGAGAGTTATCAGCTGCGACACGGTGGCGGGCACCATGCGGCGCAGGCCTTGGGGAAGTATCACCAGCCGCATGGACTTCCAGTAGGGGAGACCGAGGGCCGCGGCCGCCTCCCCCTGCCCTCGTTCCAACGACTGGATCCCCGCCCGCATGATCTCCGCGATGACGGAGGAGTTATAAAGCGTCAGCGCGGCCACCGCAGCCGGGAAGAACGGCGAATCGAAAGCGTCTGGAAGCCATGCCGGTACCAGGTCTTGATAGGCCGTGCGCCAGCTTTCGGGGATCGACAGCGATAGATAGAGCATGATGAAGATCAAAGGGAGGTTGCGCCACACATCGATCCAAATGCTCGTGACTGTCTTGACCCAAGTCCAACGGGACACGCGCAGCAACGCCAGGCCCAGTCCGCACACGAGCGACAGCACCATGGCCAGGATCGCGATCTGCAGGTTGATCGAGAAGCCCTGCAGCAAGAAACGCAGGTTGTTGCCGGCGAAGAGCCACTCCCAGTTTGCCGGATCGAAGAGATAAGACACCCTTATCTCCGGATCACGAGCCGTCGCTCCAGATATCGGACGACGAAGGTTGTTCCCACCGTCAAGATCAGATACCCGACCGCGGCCCAGAAGAAGACCTCGTTGGTCTGAAACGTACGCGAGTTGATGACGCGGGCCTCCTTGAGGAGATCGTCGGCGAGAGCCAGGGCGACTCCGATAATGGCGGAGTTCTTGATCATCGCGATCATCAAGTTTCCCAGCGGAGGAATCACGGTCCGGATAGCTTGTGGCAACACGACCATGCGCAGGGTCCGGGGATAAGTAAAGCCAAGCGACAGCGCGGCATCAATTTGCCCTTGGCCCACCGCAAATACCCCGGAGCGAATCGCCTCTGCGACATAGGCGGCGGTGTAGAGCCCGAGGCTACCGGCCCCCGCTGCGAAACGGCTGATGTCCAGCCCCGCTCGCCGCAGCCCGGCGAAGGCGATGAACAACAGCACCAACAGCGGAATGTTGCGGAAGAGCTCGACGTAGATAGTCCCGACGAGACGCAGCGGCGGCAGCGGCTGCACTCGCAGCGCCGCCACCACAACGCCGACTACGATGGCGACCACAAACGCCGCGGCCACAAGCTGAATCGTGACCACGAAGCCCGAGAGGAATTGTGGGAAGTGCCGGACGAGCACCTCCCACAATCCACTCATCGTTTAGCTCTCAGCAGGTCTCGTCGCAGGGGAATAGCTTCAGAGCGTCCTGCAAGGACATCTTTGCGGGATCGTCGGCGGGCTCGCCGATGTACTGTCCCACCCATTTCTCGTAGAGCCTGTCGAACTCTCCGCTCTCCAAGAAGTCGTTGACGACGCCGTCGACGAAGGCTTTCAGCTCCTTATCGCCCTGAGCTATCCCCACGCCGTAGGGCTCGACTGTGAGTTGATCTCCCACCAGCTCCAACGAGTCGTCCTGAATGATCATGCCGGTGAGGATGACGTCGTCGGTCGAGATCGCGTCGATCGATTCGTTCTGCAACAGCTCGGTGCACTCGGAGTAGGAGTCGACCAGCTCGAGGTCTGCGTCGGGCGCCTGTTCCTTGATGGTGCTTTCGTAGGTGGATCCCAGTGCCGTACACACGCGCTTGCCGTTGAGATCGTCGATCCCCTGGATGTCCGATCCCTTGGGCGCAAGTATGCGGCCGTGAGCGATGAAGTAGGGGCGTGAATAGTCGATCTCGGTGTCCCTGTCGGTGGTTATCGTCATTGTTGAAAGGATGAGATCGACGGTTCCGTCTTGCAGGAAGGGGATGCGGTTGTCGGAGATGGCCTCCTCGAACTCGGCTTCCACCCCTAGCTCCGAAGCGATGATCTTGCCCAGATCCACATCGAAGCCCTCGACCTCGCCGGTCTCGGGGTTCTGGAAGCCGAACGGCGGAACGTCGTACTTGACCCCGATGACGACTTTGCCTTCGTCTTGAAGATCGGCCATCGTGGTACCCGCTTCGAACTGCGGCTGGTCGCCCCCGTTGCCGCCACCCGACGACGGCTCAGCGGGTTCCTCTCCACCACCGCAGGCGGCGGTTACCAGCAGCAGGCAAGCGACCGCCACCATCCACCATTTCCTTCCTTGTATGTTCCTCATGTCCTTTCCCCTTTCCGAGCCTTCGGCCCAGAATCGACGGCGCACTGCTCAGTATTCGAACTCAATGATGAATGATCTTGTCGACAAAGTCTCGCGCCCGCTCGCTCTTGGCGTCTTTGAAGAACTCCTCAGGGGGAGCTTGTTCGACGATCTTGCCCTCATCGATGAATACGATCCTGTCGCACACTTCCCTCGCGAAGCCCATCTCGTGAGTAACCACGATCATCGTCATTCCACCGCGAGCGAGATCGCGCATGACGTCGAGGACCTCGCGGATCATCTCCGGGTCGAGCGCCGAGGTCGGCTCGTCGAACAACATTAATTTCGGCTGCATCGCCAGCGCCCGGGCGATGGCGACGCGCTGCTGCTGGCCTCCGGAGAGATCGGCCGGATAGGCATCGGCCTTCTCGGGAATTCCAACTTGTTCCAGGAGGGCCCGTGCACGCTCCTTGGCCTGCGGGCGCGCCACGGAGATGACCTCGACTGGGCCGAGCATGATGTTCTGGATCACGGTCTTGTGCGGGAAGAGATTGAATTGCTGGAAGACCATGCCGATCTCGGCACGCAAGCGGTGAATGGATTTGCCGGCGGAGGGGATGGAGTGCCCGTCGAAAACGATGTCGCCCGAGTCGATGTCTTCGAGCGCGTTTATGCAGCGAAGCATCGTGGACTTGCCCGAACCCGACGGCCCGGCTACGACGATGGCCTCGCCGTGGTCCACCTCCATGCTCACCCGGTCGAGGACGACGTTGCCGCCGAAGCTCTTGGTGACGTCGTCCAGGCGAACGAGGTGGCCGTTCGATCCCCCTTGGTCCCCCATATGTCCGTCAGCGTAGCGTAGCCTCGGCCCGCATGGAGTCCCTCCTCTCGCATCTCGAGTGCGCCCGCTGTGAACGCGAGCTCGATGCCGGGGTAGTTCAGAACCGCTGCCCCTGCGGGGGGACGCTCTTTGCCCACTATCACCTCGATCGCTTCAACGCGAACAGCCTGGAGGGCAGTGGGCTGTGGCGTTACCGGCAGCTTCTGCCGGTGAGCGGCGAGGCGCTCTCTCTCGGCGAGCCTCGTACACCGCTCCTGGCGCTCCCCGTCTTGTCCGAGCGCTGGGGGGCCGAGGTGTGGCTGAAGGACGACGGCGGACTGCCGGGCGGGACCTTCAAGGCGCGCGGCGCCTGCATCGGGGTCGCCCGGGCCCGCGAGCTGGGTGCTACCGAGCTCGTGCTGCCCAGCGCCGGCAACGCCGGGGGGGCGTGGTCTCTCTACGGCGCCCGAGCCCGACTGAGGGTCGCGGTGACGATGGCGCGCACGGCCCCCCGCACGAATCAAATCGAGGTTGAGCTCGCAGGCGGCGATCTCGAGCTCGTCGAGGGGACGATTGCCGATGCGGGGGTTCGGGCCCAGGAGCTCGCCCGTCGACAGAAGGCCTACCTCGCATCGACTTTCTCCGAGCCCTATCGGCTCGAAGGAAAGAAGTCGGCCTGGTTCGAGCTCCGGGAGCAACTGGGGCGCTGGCCGCGCACGCTTGTGCTCCCGGTGGGGGGCGGGCTCGCAGCAGTGGCCGCGTCCAAAGCGGTGGAGGAGATGGCGGGCGCTTCCTGGGCGACTGATGAAGGGCCCCGAATCGTGGGCGTCCAACCCGCAGGCTGCGCCCCTCTGGTGGAGGCCTTCGAGGGCGAGGTGGAGCTGAGGCCGTGGCCGGCTCCTCCGGACACCATCGCTGCGGGGCTGAGGGTCCCATCTCCGTCGGAGGGCCCCTTGGTCCTGGAACGGGTGCGCGCCTCCGGCGGGTCCATGATGGCCGTCGAGGAGGATGAGCTGGTCGGGGCGGTGGGCGAGCTGGCCGCCGCCGAAGGGGTGCTGGCGTGCCCCGAGGGGGCCGCGACCGTGGCCGCCGCCGCGGCCCTTGCTCGCGCCGGAAAGCTCGAAGGGCCGGTGGTCCTCTACAACACGGGCACCGGGGCGAAGTATCTCGATGCCCTGGCAGGACCTTTCCCATCGTAGGAGGATCTTTTCGATGAATGTCTCGGCGAGAGAGCCACACATCGAAAAGTTGGGGATCAGCGGCTAGGCTCCATCGATGGAACGGCGGCTACTTCTCGCCTCGGTCTCGGCGGCACAGCTGGTGTCGTCCGTCACCGGCATGGCCTTGGCGCTCAAACGAGGGCACAATTTCGACGTCGGGTTCATGGTGGGGCACCCCGACAAGGTCGCGCGTGAATCGATACTCCAAGGAACCGCCTTCTCGGCGCCTTTAACGACGCTGCTGGCTCAGGCAACGGCCACCGTGGTGCTCGCCCGGCAGCCGAGCACCGTCGCCGTTCGCACGATTGGAATAATCGGCGGAGTCAACATTCCCGGCTATCTGTCCGAAAGACTCGTGCGCCGGCGCCTGAGCCGGACCGGGTGGGACCCTCTGGAGACGCCCCTGCTCGTGGTTGAGATCGCCCTCTCCGTAATGATGCCTCTACTTGCCCCCCGTGTGACTACTTCGATCCGGTAACAGGAGGGCTGAATGAAGGGCAACCGACCAGGGCGTCTGGTTTCCGCTCTTCCATGGTTCACGTTGATTCTGTCGATCGTGTCCATGGTTGCTGCCTTGCTGCTGGGGATGGAGACGGGCAATCCCTACGGGAGCTTGGCGGAAGACATTGCACTGTCCGCTGCTTTCATGGCGTTCCCCATCATCGGAGCTCTCATCGCATCGCGGCATCCCACCAACGCGATCGGGTGGCTCTTCCTGAGCATAGGGCTGCTCGTGGGGCTCCTCACCCTCGGCACGCTGTATGCGCGCTATGGGCTGGTGCTGCATCCCGAGAAACAACTCCCGGCGACGACGCTGGGGGCATGGCTGGAGGGCTGGGCTTGGCTGCCGTTGATCGCTACGATCCCTACCTTCCTCTTCCTCTTGTTCCCGACGGGACGCCCCCCGTCGCGGCGCTGGGTTCCGGTGGCCTGGTTCGCCGGCTTGCACATCGGGCTGGTCACGGTCTCGTCGATGCTGAAAGAGAACTTGGTGGGTGAGGGGTACTCGATACGTAATCCGATCGGTATTGAGGGGCTTGTCGATGTGGAAAACATAGACATCCTCTTGTTCCCGCTTTATCCTGTGGCGCTTCTGTGCGCAAGCTCGTTGATCTTCAGATTCCGGCACGGCCCCTTCGAGGAGCGCCAACAGCTCAAGTGGGTTGCCGTCGCGGCGACCTTGCTGGTCGTGGGGATCGTGATGGGAGAGGTCTTCTACCTGCCCGATTTGCTCTTTCCGTTCTTTCTCGGTGCCGTTCCCGTCTCAGTCGGGGTCGCAATGCTCAAATACCGGCTCTACGACATCGACGTGATCATCAACCGCACATTGATCTACGGTGTGCTCACTGCCATCCTCGGAATTGTTTACTTCACCCTGGTCGTCCTGCTTCAAGGAATCACCAACGCTCTCACTTCGAGCTCGGACCTGGCCGTGGCAGGATCGACCTTGGCGGTGGCCGCGCTGTTCCGGCCCGCCCGAGCGCGCGTTCAGGCATTCATCGACAGTCGTTTCTACCGTCGAAAATACGATGCGGAGCGAGTGGTCGACATCTTCACTGCGAGCCTGCGCGCGAACGTCGATCTGGATCACGTCCGGCTGAACCTCCTCTCTATCGTGCGGGAAACCATGCAGCCCGAGCGAGCCTCCCTATGGCTGCGACGAGAAGCGAATTGAGTACGAGTTCGTCGCCGGGTTACAGGACACGCGTTCGGCGCATCCTTCAAGTCGCGGTCTCTCTAGTGGTGGTGGCGGCGGTGTTCTTCTTCGCGCTGCCGAGGTTCGCCGACTACTCCGAAGTATGGGCCGCGATCACGGCCATGACCCCCATCGAGCTGCTGACCCTAGGCGTCGCTGCCCTGTGGAACCTCATCTCCTACTGGCCGGTCATGGTCGGTTCCCTACCAGGGCTGAACTATTGGCAGGCGATGAAGGTGAATCTCACGTCGACTGCGATAGCAAACACCTTGCCCGGCGGTGGCGCCCTAGGGATAGGTGTGACGAGCGGAATGTACACGTCCTATGGCTTCACCGGAGCCCAGATCGGCAGCGCCATCGTGGTCTCGGGTGTGTGGAACAACTTCGTCAAGCTGGGCATGTCTCAGGAGAAACCTTTCACGCCTGGAGATTAGGCCTCAAGTGATGTCGCGTCGGTTGAAGAAAGCCGTGGCTCCGGCCACAGATACAGCGGCGTAGAGGAACAGAGTCAGCGCCACCTCCAAGGT
>JALZJN010000284.1 GCA_030859735.1 Actinomycetota bacterium | reverse complement strand
CAGATCGTCGAGCGCCAGCGGCGCCCTGGTAGCCGGCCATCGGGAAACAGCAGGACCACGACCACCCAGGCCGCAACATCGACGATCCAACTCCAGCTGATCAGCCACTTACCGACAACACCGCCTCGAAGACCGCTCTCGGCCGCGACGTAGCCGTAGGTCTCACCTAGTTCCGCCACCGCGCCCCACAGAGCCATTCCGCAAAACATCCAGCCGATGACATTGCCGGGGTGACGCGAGGCGATCAGCGTTCCGACCACGCCGAGTACCAACGTGAGCGTGGAGTACAGGACCGTGTCGAAAGCCTGCTCCCGACTGGCCGCCAGCGGCAGCATCACCATCATCAGCAAGACAGTGCCGGCAAGCATCACCACCGCCCGACGGTCGAGTCTCGTCACAGCGCGTCCGTGAAAGAAGACTTACCCGGACCGGCTACACGGGCGGGGACCGGCAGGTGCCGGCAGCGCCGGGCCGGGATCGTGGCCGCGGTGACGATCGCCGGCCCTGTGGTCGAGCGGCTGCTATTGAGGAAGGTCAGGTCGGGCCGGGCGACATGGATCACCGCGTTGTTCCTGGCTGTACGTGGCGCGCTCAACAACCTGCCACCCCTAGGCCCTCTCCTTGGGAGGCGGCAACGAGCCGAGTATCGAAGGCAAGGAAGTAGATCTCCCCCAGCTCCTCCCTGAGCGCGTGGGCAGTCGCCAGGTGCCAGAGATCCGCCCCCCTCAAGGGCCATCGACGCGGCAGAGACTCGAGACAGCCCCGGCGGGGCCCAAGCTCCAAGCGGCGCCACGGCCCCGAGTGCAGAGCCTCCCTAGCAGCCTCCACCAGGACGTCCCCGAGCTTGCGTTCCCTCCTGATGCGCTCGATGACCGCATTTACCTCGGCCAAGCAGAGCGAGGACATGAGATGCACCCCCTCGAGCCTGGCCCACTCGACTGCTCGAGGGCTGTGCTCATCGCTAAACAATGCCGACAGCACCGCGGAGGCGTCCCAGTAGTAGGTCGCGTCCGCTCGTTGGATCACGCCTCACGGCCCTGCTGGAGGTAGCTCTGAGCCAGGCCCCGTTCAAGGGGTAATGGTGGAGGCATCGGCTTGCGCTTCGGGTTGGGCGGGCCGATGGTGCCCGCACGCTCCAGAGAGGAGAGGCGTTCGGCGGCGGTCATTTCCTCCGTCTGGACCGAGGTGAGCCTGGCTACGGGACGCCCACGGTCCGTGATGATCCAGTCGGTTCCCTGCTCGACGGCATCAATGAGTTGCCCAAGGCGCATCTTTGCTTCCCGTATGCCAACACGAGCGGCGCTCATAGTCACTGAGTCTACATCGTATATGTGACCTCAAGAGTCACATCGTCTGCGCCTGCGGCCTCCTCGGAGGCTCTCGACGTGCCGATCAGATCGGCTGCAGGCCCTCCTGGCGCAGCTGCAGGTCGAAGTCCGTCTGGTTGGTCGCCCCGCTGCGTGCGTCCTCGAGCTCGACGACCCCGGCCCGGTAGAGACTGAGGAGGGCCTGATCGAAGGTCTGCATGCCGTAGTAAGAGGACTCCGTGATTATGTCCTGGATCATGTGAGTCTGCTCGGGCTTGAGGACGAGATCCCGTATGCGCCCGTTCATGACCATGATCTCGATGGCCGCGGCCCGGCCCCCTCCGATGCGCGGCAAGAGCCTCTGGGAGATCACCCCCACGAGTGAGCTGGCTAGCCCGACGCGGGCCTGCTTCGCCTGGTGGGGTGGGAAGAAGTCGATGACCCGGTTGACGGTCTCGGCCACGTTGGTGGTGTGCAGAGTAGCGATGACGAAGTGCCCTGTCTCGGCCGCCTGCAGGGCGGCTTCCACGGTCTCGGTGTCCCTGATCTCGCCGACGAAGATGACGTCGGGATCCTGGCGCATGGCGGCCCTCAGCGCCGGCCCGAACCCCTTGGTGTCCATGCCGATCTCCCTCTGAGTGACCACCGCGGTGAGGTCCTGATGCAGGATCTCGATGGGGTCCTCGATGGTGAGGATGTGACATGGGCGGGTGGCGTTTATGTGATTCATGATCGCCCCAGTGGTCGTGGTCTTGCCCGATGACGTGGGACCGGTCACGAGCAGGAGCCCGCGATGCTCGTTGGCGAGCGACTCGACGGCGGGAGGGAGCCCCAGTGACTTGAAGTCGGGAGCTCCCGGGAGCACGAGGCGAGCCGCGATGGCGACGCTTCCGCGCTGATGGTGGACGTTCACCCGAAAACGGCCGACTCCGGGATGTGAGTAGGCGAAGTCGACCTCGCCGACCCGCTTGAGATGTTCCTTCTGCTCGTCGTCCATCAGAGCGTCGGCCGCCTCGCGACACTCGGGGGCGCTCATCGGAGGAAATTCCGTCTTGATCAGGCGCCCGCTTAGCCGGACGCTGGGAGGCGAGCCCGCCTTGATATGGAGGTCGGAGCATTTCTTGTCCACCACCTGCCGCAGGAAGTCGTGAATCGTCGGCTTGGGGGCGTGTGGGGGCTGTGGGAAGTCCAGCTGCGTTTCGGGTTGGATACCGACCGTCCTCTTTATTCGCTCCGGGAGACGCCCCCGCGGAAACGCCTCTTGACCTAGACAGAGTCGGCATTTCGGCGCCGAAATTGAGCGCCGCCCGCTCACCTCACTCCCACCAACTAGCATGCGCCGAGTGAAGGTCTTGGTGGTGGGTGCGGGAGGAGTGGGCAGCGCGATTGCTGCGGTAGCGGCCCGGCGGGACTTCATCGAGGCGATGACCGTGACCGACCTCGACCCGGAGCGGGCCGAGCGAGCCAGCGGCCGCCACGACGAGCGCTTCAGCGCGGTGCCCCTCGATGCTTCGGATATCTCTGCCGTGGCCCACGCGGCCGGCGACCTCGGAGTCGACGCCATTGTCAACGCCTGCGACCCCCGCTTCAACGAGCCGATCTTCGAAGCCGCGTTTGCCGCCGGCTGCACCTACCTCGACATGGCGATGACCCTCTCCAAGCCTCACCCCGAGCGGCCCCACGAGCTCACCGGCGTCACGCTCGGCGAAGCTCAGTTCGCCCAGGCGAAGCAGTGGGAGGAAAAAGGGCAGCTGGCGCTGGTCGGCATAGGCGTCGAGCCGGGGTTGTCCGATGTCTTCGCCCGCTACGCCCGGGACCACCTCTTTTCGGAGATCGAAGAGATCGGTGTGCGAGACGGCGCCAACCTCGAGATCGAGGGCTACACGTTCGCTCCGACCTTCTCGATCTGGACAACGATCGAGGAGTGTCTGAACCCTCCGGTGATCTACGAGAGGAGCCGCGGTTTCTTCACCACCCCACCCTTCTCGGAGCCGGAGACGTTCCATTTCCCCGAGGGCATCGGCCCTCTCGAGTGCGTCAATGTGGAGCACGAAGAGGTCCTGCTCATCCCCAGGGTGATCGACTGCGATCGAGTCACGTTCAAGTACGGGCTGGGCGACGATTTCATCGAAGTGCTGAAGACCCTCCACCTCCTCGGGCTCGACTCCACCACGGGGGTAAGGGTCGGCAAGCTCGAGGTCGCTCCGCGCGACGTGGTGGCCGCGACTCTTCCCGACCCGGCCACCCTGGGCGATCGCATGCACGGTAAGACCTGCGCCGGGACATGGGTGAAGGGGAGGGCCCCGGACGGCTCCGAGCGTGGGGTCTACCTGTTCCACGTGGCCGACAACGACCACTGCATGTCGGAGTACGGTGCTCAGGCTGTCGTGTTGCAGACCGCCCTCAACCCGGTCATTGCGCTAGAGCTGCTGTCGTCCAAGACTTGGGAAGGCGCCGGTGTGCTCGGGCCCGAGGCGTTCCCCGCGGACCCCTTCCTCGAGCTTCTGGCCGACTACGGCATGCCGCACGGCATCGACGAGGCTCCCCGGCGCGAGGCCTGATCTCCCTTTCGGCGGTTGTAAGGGACGCCCTTCTGCGCACTATTGCCGATTTACTGCCAATAACTGGTTAGGCTATTGATTAGCTTTCGGCACTCAGGGGATGGAGGTCGAAACCTTGAAG
Organism: Actinomycetota bacterium; assembly: GCA_030859735.1. Classification (GTDB taxonomy): domain Bacteria; phylum Actinomycetota; class CADDZG01; order CADDZG01; family WHSQ01; genus JACDAL01. The sequence goes on along the minus strand of JALZJN010000284.1, from coordinate 704 downwards.
CAGATACGGATCCGGATCAGGCGCCGCGGGCGCCGTTGAACGCGGGTCGGCCGCCGGCTGGTGGGGGAGCGGGCCGTGGTTTTCTCTCGTGCTGCAAACTAGGCAATTGTTCGTATGGCAATAACAGCGCGCACAGGTAAGGCTTCTAGTCATATGGGGCTTGGCAGAAGGAACGCTGATGCCGCGCGCTCAGAGTTGCTCAAGCGGCCCGAGCTCGTGGCGCTGCCGCGCGTCGGCATCGCCGCCACCATGGCCGTCTACCTGGTCGTTCGGGATGTGCCCGCAGCGGAAGTGCAGCCTGCCTATGTGAGGCTCGTTGCGGCTTTGGTGGTGGGCCTGCTGGCGGTCTCGGGGATCATCCACATGCTCACCACCGTGTGGGAGAGGCGCCGCTTCGCCTTTCTCGCCCTCGGCGGCGCGGCCGTGCTCGCCTTCACCGTGCTGGCGGGTCTCAACCCGCGCAGCTACGTCCTGGCTCTCTTCTGGATCGTGGCCGAGGCCACCCTGCTGCTCGGCTATCCGATCGCACTGGGGATGTGGGCGGCGATGTCGACGGGGTTTGTGTTGAGCGAGGTGTGGTTCGCCGACAGCGTGGCGGTCCCGGCCGCGCCGACCAAGGTCATGGCCACGATAGCGGTCTTGCTCGTGGGGGGCTCACTGACCGCGGCCGCCTGGGCCGTGCGCGCCGCCCAGCGCGAGCGCGC
>JALZJN010000321.1 GCA_030859735.1 Actinomycetota bacterium | reverse complement strand
CACTCCTCCAACGGCTTTGGGGCGGCCGCCTGAACCCGAGAGTCAGCGTGAGCCCGCGAGCTGTAGCCGTTGCGGTCGTAGCTCCGAACGAGGCCCTTGTAGAACCGGTGAGCGGCGACGGCGACATGTTTCCCGTTTGCGGCCCGGTTTGCCCGAGTCGCGGCTGTCGTAGTGGAAACTTGTAGGTCCGGTTCCTCTTGCCGCTACGAGTATCGACGGCGTGCTCGTATGACGAGGGGATGCCATCCTCTCTGGTCGTCTGATCCGTATGGAGTGGGTTGGCAAGGTCCCCGAGATGGGCGGGCTTTCCGAGCGAGCGAGAGGCCCTCCTGCGGTGCTTTCCGGCGAGTTGCTTGGCTGCTTTCTTGAACCAGATGCGGATCGCCTCGGGGGCGTTGCCGTAACGATCCCCGTAGATGTCGTAGACATGCCACCAGGGCGAGCTGGCGTACTCGATGCCGTCCCTCTTCGGGGTCGTCCGTCGCCCACAGAGCGCGGGGTAGGGGCACCACCGTCGGTCAGCGTCGCCTATCCCGCTCCGTGCGCGGAGACAATGCGGTCATCTGGGTCCCTGCTGAGAGTGCTCACGTAGACCTCAGAGCGTATTCAGGTAGAAGCGCAGGAGTGGCGAAACCTCGGCGCGCGTCGGACGCAGGAGGTGTTCGACGCGTCGAGGCGTCGCAAACTCTGCAGTGGTTCGGAGGCTTCGCGGCGCCGTGCGGAACCAGGCGACACGACGACGGCGAACATCCCACATGAGCGATGTTGCTAAACACTCAGCGCGAGGCAAACCTCTGCGCCATTCACGGTAGGGTGCACCTGACAAGGTGCGGCTGAGTGGAGGTGTGCTCATGTATCCCAACGAAGTGTTGGCTCGGCGGGAGATCGACCTCATCAATACGGGAGATTTGGAGGCCTTGGACGACGTTTACACCGACGACCTCGTCATCCACTACCCAGGTGAAAACCCGTTGGCAGGTTCGCATCCCCTTCAGGGCTTCTTAGCAAAGGTCGAGACGGTACTGAAGAACGGGACCCTCAGACGGGAACTTCACGATGCCCTAGGTTCCGACGATCACGCTGTCCAACTTCTCAACGTCATCGCGTCGGTAGGCGAGCGCTCACATTCTTGGAAGGCGGTCGCGGTGATGCATGTGCGAGACGGCAAGTTCTCCGAAGTCTGGCTGCACGTGGATGATCAATACGCTCTGGACGATTTCCTGAACTCACTCGTAGAGTAGATTCCGGCGGCCCACTAGTGCGCCGGACACGTCTCCCCGCCTCGGAGGGAACTTGACCGTCTCCTACTGCATGCGCATCGTGGGCAGGAAATGGGTCTTGATCGAAGATGCCAGCCATTGCACTCATTTCGAGCAACCAGAGCAGTGTCAACGCCGGAGTCGACACCCTGCAGCGGCTTCAGTCGCCTCCATTGCCGGCTGCCCGATGGCATTCTCGCCCAAACCAATGTCCGACGATTGTCGGGCTTAGTCGACGTTCCTCAGCTGCCGCCGAGCCGGGGGCCCGCAACCTCAGATCACCCCTCCCACTGCGCTCTCGACACCGCGCATCAAAAAGCAGGACTCAAGCAGGCCCATAAGCGCGTCAGACCCCCATACTACCGAGGGATTTCAGTAGCTAGGTTGGCTTGGCCGCGCCATGGTCCTCTCCTCCGGATGAGCTCGGTCTTGTAGAGGCCGATCTCCGATTCCGCAAGAGCGTTGTCGTAGGAATCTCAACGGCTGCCAACGCTTTGGACTCCGCCAGTCGCAGCGACCCGTTCGGTATAGCGAATCGAGAGATATTGCACGCCGCAGATGCTTCCCTATATGTCAAGGGACCTGAAGCTGCTCCTTCGGTGGCTGCATCAGGAAGTAGATCTCGCGGGCGATGAAGCGCTTGAGGCAGCGAATGATCTCTAGCTTGGAGTGTCCCTCGGCGGTCTTCTTGGCGACGTAGGTCTTGGTCCGGTCATCGGTTCGCATTCTCGAGATGGCGATCATGTGCAGCGCACGGTTGGCCTGGCGATCACCACCACGGTTGAGTCGATGTCGCTGGGTCATCCCGGATGAGGCTGGCAGGGGAGCGACTCCGCAAAGCATCGCGAAGCCGGGTTCGGTACGAACCCGGGCGGGGTTGTCTCCGAGCGTGACCAGCATCTGACCGGCGGTCTCGACTCCGATGCAAGAGGCGGCACGAGCTGTGGGGCAAGCTCGCGCACCAAGGGCTTGATCAGGGAATCGAGGTCGGCGATCTCGTCGTTGAGCTCGATGATCCGCCGGGCGAGCGACTTCAGGGCGATCCGGGTGGCAACTACGGGATCACGAAACCCAACCGTGTCGGGACGCCATGAGACGCAGACACGGATCAGCTGCATACGGGTCAGGTTGCGGACTTGGTCGCGCAGCTCCTCCGGGGCAGAGACGATGTGGTGGTGCAGCAGCTGGAGCGCCTTCGTGCGGGAGCGGACCGCGGATGCCCGAGTCAGCCGCAAGACTCGCAATGACTCCACCATGCCATCCTTGCGTTTGGGTGTGCTGGTGCGCCGCCCGGCGAGCGCCGCCAGAGCGGCGGCTTGGGCATCGAGAGTGTCGGACTTGCCCCGACGTCGCCGGTCGCTGCGGTCCGCTCGGTCGACCTCGAGCACCTCGATTCCCGCTCCGGTCAGATGCCTGGTGACTCCTGCACCATAGCTACCGGTGCCCTCGACCCCGATCTTGCGGACGTCACCGAACGTTCGCATCCAGCGCACCAGGGCTCGGTAGCCGGCGCGGGTGGTGGAGAAGGTTTCGGTGCCCAAGACCTTTCCTTCGAGATCGACCACCGCCGCGTCGTGCAGGTCCTTGTGTGTATCGACGCCCCCGACCACGACTGGGCTGACAGGTTCGAGCGATGATGCGATGCTGACCACGGGCGGTCCTCCTAGGCTCGACGGACAGGATCGGCCCGGGCTCGCCGAGGAGGCTGACAGGACAGTGACGAGGCCTGGTGGCTCAGGCTTCCCTTAGGTCACACCGTCGACGAGGCAGAGCCTCGCCGGGTGCCCCCGAGCCACCGACAGATCCGAGGAAGGACAACAGTCGTCAATCGGAGATGCGGGTCAGGAGGCTCGGGGAGCGCCCGACACCGAACATCGTGGCCCGTCACACCCCCGTGAGTGCGGCAAACTAGCTAGAACGGCCTCCACATACTCACTCCGGGACCGAGTAGCGGTTGGTCCTTATCTGGATGCGCGACTTGCTGTCGACGATCGGGTTGGAGAGCTCGGCCAGCTCGAAGCGCTCCGGCGCCACGGGCTTCAAGAACTCCCGCTCGGTCTCGACATCTCCCTCACCGTGTGGTCGTGGCGGGCGAGGGTCCGCTCCATGTCCTTGAGGCAGCATTCGCGCAGGTAAGAGTTGAGCTCCGCCCACGAGCTGAAGCTCGGCACCGGAGTCAGCCATCTCCGCCTAAAGCGCCCCACCTCGCCCTCGATGCCGCCCTTTTCGTGGGCGCCCTCTAACCCGGGCGAGGTGAAGCTTGATTCGAACAGGTAGTGGGAGCGAAAAGCGATGAAGCGGTCCTGCTCACGCCGAGAGCGGCCCTTGAGGACCTTCTGCACGGCGGCAGGAAGGTTATCCAGGCGCAGCACCGAAAAGACCCCGTCGAGGAACAAAAAGCCCTTCTCCAAGCCTTCGAGCAGTGCCGCCTGGCTCTCCTGTGGGTAGGCGGTGTGCAGGCAGGCCGCCGAGTACTCCGATCTCAAGGCGATGATGTGGACGGTCTCCCGCCCCCACGGGAAGTCGATGGCGGCGTGGTAGAAGTCGGCTCGGCCTGAGCCCCGCAGGGGTGGTGCTGAGGCACGAACACCTGGATCCCGACGCCCAGTTCGCGTTTGCGGCGCCTGACGTAGGCGCGCACGGTCGGCTCCGAGACCGGCGCCGTCCGCACCGGGCGCTGGCGCTCCGGGGGGATCGAGCTGGTGAGTGCTTGAGTGACGGTGCGGCGGTGCACCCTGTGCTTGCGCGAGATCTCTCTCTTCGATAGGCTCATGTCGTGGTCCTTGCGGATACGCTCGAACAACTCCACCCTGCGCATTCCTTTCTCCCTCCACCCGAGACCTCTGACATCTCGAATGGTGGGGCTGGGAGGCGTGGGGTGGGGCCATTTCAGACGATCACTTTGCGCCCGAAGTGGGGCCAGATCAGGCTAGCGTTCCTAGCCTCCTCAAGGATGACCGCAGCGGCCACCATTGGCCCTGCCCAGGCGGCACGGCCAACCTCGTCCACCCCCGCGATTAGCGAAAAGCCCTTGCACGTGCTCGACGCTCGAATCTCTGTCGGTCTCCGATTACCTCCTCACCTCCACGGGCTGTTCCCTTCTACGGGCTCTCTTGGCCAAGCAACCTCGCAGCCGCCTTCGCGCTGAGGCGTTTGATGCCGTTGACATGCACCGCGAGAACCAGGCGTGTTGCCTCCACAACAGCGCCCTGACTCCATACCCATGCTCCTCGCCAGCCTGGCTCCAGAGCGTAAGGCGCTACGCGCGACTGAAATCCGGAGTTTCCCCCGGCCCCCCTGGGGGTCAGACAACCTTTTCTAATGGCTCTCGGTGGCGCTGGCGGGCCAACCTTTAGGCTTCCTCGGCGATTAGAGGTAGTGGGGCTCCGTAGTCGAAGCTGATCGATCCCTGGACGGATGGGGGCGCTTCTGAGACACTGGTTTGAGTCATAAGGTCCGAGCGGGAGGTTCCTGATGATCCGCAAGCATCTGTCGTACGCGAATGTGGCTTCCACACTGGCGATCTTGCTCGCCATTAGTGGGGTTGCCTATGCGGCTTCACTCCCTCGCAACAGCGTTGGGACGCGGCAAATAAAGGACCAGGCTGTCACGACGCCCAAGCTGGATAAAGGAGCGGTCGGGACCAAGAAGGTGAAGAACTTTGGGCTGAGGCTCCGGGACCTGGGGAGCGACTCCCAAAACGACCTCACTCAGGCAGTTGGCTCGGACATCACGCTTGCGCCCGGCGAGTGCCGGGGACACCTCACGGGCAACTTCGGGGAGACAATCCTGGGAAGCATGGTGATCGCAACGATTACCGACGCCCAGGGCGATGCGGTGCTTCCCAACGCGGCTGCCGTCATTCCCACGATGGTTAGCAAGACATCGCAGGGAGGGGCCGTTCCTGTGCTCATGGTGTGCCACCAGGGCGACGGGGGTCCGATCACAATTCCAGCGGGTTCGGTGTTCCACTACCGCCTCATCGGCTCCTAGGGTGTCCTATCCCCGGGATGTAGAGACACCCGGGTAAATCCGCGCCTAACAAAGCAAGGCGGCGCATCCTCCTGT
>JALZJN010000297.1 GCA_030859735.1 Actinomycetota bacterium | reverse complement strand
GTGCTGGGCCTGAACGCCTACCACGGGGACGCCTCCGCCGCCCTGTTCGTGGACGGAGTCTGCGTCGCCGCCGTCGAGGAGGAGCGCTTCACCCGCCTCAAGCACCAGGCGGGGTTCCCCACCAGATCGGTGCGCTGGTGCCTCGAGCATGCGGGCCTCGAGGCCGCCGACATCGATCACGTCGCGATCGGCCGCAACCCCGCAACCAACCTCCACCGCAAGGCACTGTTCATGCTCCAGCACCCGCCGGGCATGGGCTTTCTGCGCTCCAGGCTGCGCAACGCGGCTCACGTCCTCGACGTACGCTCAGCTCTGGCCGAAGCGCTGGAAGTCGAACCTCAGCAACTGCGAGCAAAGCTCCACCGCGTCGAGCACCACCGCTCCCACATGGCCAGCGCGTTCTTCTGCTCCCCGTTCGAGGAGGCCGCCTGCGTCTCCCTCGATGGGATGGGCGACTTCGTGTCGACGATGTGGGGAAAGGGCGAGGGATCTCAGCTGAAGGTCAGCGGGGCCGTAACTCACCCCCACTCTCTCGGTCACTTCTACCAGGCGTTCACGCACTTCCTCGGGCTCCCGAGCTTCGGGGACGAGTACAAGCTGATGGGACTTGCCGCCTACGGGGAGCCCGCACTGAAGAGCAAGGTGCGGGAGCTGATTCATCTGCAGCGGGGCCTGCAGTTCCGGCTCGGGCTCGAGTATTTCGTCCATCACACACGCGGTGTGGACATGACCTGGGAGCACGGCACCCCGGAGCTGAGCGCGCTGTGGTCGCAACGCATGGTGGAGGCGTTCGGGCCCGCCCGCCGGACCGGTGACGAGGTCACGCAGCGCGATCAGGACCTCGCCGCCAGCACGCAGGCGGTCCTCGAAGAGGTCGGACTCGAGATGCTGCGTCGGTTGCACGACCTGACCGGGAGCCGCCGTCTGATCATGGCCGGGGGCGTGGCGCTCAACTGCGTGCTCAACGGCAGGATCAGGTCTGGAACTCCCTTCGAGGAGGTCTGGGTCCAGCCCGCCTCCAACGACGCCGGCATCGCCATCGGCGCCGCCCTGTGGGTCATCCACCAGGAGCTCGGCCGCGCCCGGACCTGGACCATGACCGACGCCTACCTCGGCCCCCGCTTCGACGATGCCTCCTGCGGGCGCGCCCTCGATGCCGCAGGCCTGTCTTTTGATCGCTTGCCACAGAAGGACATGGCGGAGAAGGTCGCCGCCCGCATCGCGGAGGGAGCGATAGTGGGCTGGTTCCAGGGAGCGATGGAGTTCGGGCCGCGTGCCCTCGGAAACCGTTCGATCGTCTGCGACGCCCGGCGGCCGGCGATGAAAGACGCTCTCAACGCGCGCGTCAAGCACCGCGAAGGCTTCCGGCCGTTCGCGCCCAGCATCCTCGCGGAGCGCACCGGGGAGTGGTTCGAGCAGGACTACCCCTCTCCGTTCATGACCATGGCCTACGAGGTCAAGCCCAACAAGCGGGACTTGATCCCCGCGGTCACTCACGTCGACGGGACCGGCCGGCTCCAGACCGTGGCCAAGGAGACCAGCCCGCTCTACCACTCGCTCATAGCCGCCTATGAGGCCCGCACCGGGGTGCCCGTGGTCCTCAACACCTCCTTCAACGAGAACGAGCCCATTTGCTGCACTCCCTCGGAGGCGGTCGACTGCTTCGGCCGAACCCCGATGGACGTGCTCGTGCTCGGAAACTGCCTCGTGGATCGCCGGGCTGGCTAGCGCACGAATCCAGGCGTCGACGAGCACCTGGTAGAGCCTCAATGGAAGCCTGTGAGTTCGGAGAGTTTTGATATCCACAGTAAACTGCTGTAAGCTAATGTTCTAATTGAGCTTAGTGGGATGATGCCGACGTCCGGCGCTGGGAGGGTATGGAATTGGCCGCTTTCCGGACCAAGAGCAGGGTGGCAATACTGACGGTGGCTCTCATGGGAGTGTTCCTCCTGGAAAGCGCTGCCGTGGAGGCGCACACCTTTACGGCCCCTTCCCGGGTCTCGATCCAGTTCGACGACGGGAAGTTCAAGGGCCGGGTGAGATCTCCCCGGTCGCAATGCATCGAGAATCGGCGGGTGAAGGTCTTCAAGGTCAGGGTCAACCGCCCCGACCGGCGCATCGGCCGCGATCGCACCAACAGTCAGGGGCGGTACTCGATTCCGAAGCCGCGGGGGATCAAGGGCAGGTTCTACGCCCAGGTGACCAGGCGAACGAGGGGCGACTACCCACACAAACACAGGTGTCGGGCGGCCAGCTCCCGCCTCATCCAGGCCCCCTAGATCAGGACCCATTCCCTCTCCCCTAGCAGGGCGGGGCTCGATGCCTCGGCTCGTTGGAGGCCGAGGAAGTGGCTTTTTCCGCTGTGCCTGCTGCTGCTCCTTGCTCTAGGGCTCGACGCGGCTTTCATCACCTTCCGGCTGCGCACGGCGCTGCCCGATGCCGCCTCTCGCCTCCGTGACGGCGCCTCGGCTGCAGCCGAGGGCCGCTATCGGCTGGCTCAGATGGAGTTCGGCCGGGCGGGGGCCACAGCCGAAGAAGCTCAGGACCTCCTGGCGCATCCCAGCTTCATGGTGGCGTCGGTGCTGCCTCGGATCGAAGCCGACTCCGCCGCGGTCGAGGCGCTGACACAGGCGGCACGACTGTCGGCCCGTGCCGGCTACTCGAGCGTGGAAGTGGCAAAGACACTGGGCGGGGATGGCTTCGACTCGGTCTACCGGCAGGGACGGGTGCGCTTCGATCCGCTGCGTCGAGCCGGTGCTGATCTGGTGACCGTTCGCCGCCTGTTGGCTCAGGCTGAAGGCATCGTTTCCCGGGTACCTCAACCGAGCCTGGAGTTCGTTCGTGATCCGCTCCAGGAGGCGGGGTCTGAGCTCAGCAGAGCTTCTGAGTCCGCCCGCCGGGCGGCTCTGGCGTTTGACGTCCTTCCAAGCATGTTGGGCCGTGACGCACCGCAGAGCTATTTCCTGGCTCTCCAGACTCCCAGCGAGGCGCGCGGGACGGGGGGCCTGGCGGGCTTCTACGGGATCCTGGAAGCGGCCGGGGGACGCCTGCGCCTCGAGCGAATCGGACCGATCACAGAGCTGGCGTCGGAGCACATGACCGGTGTCGATGCCCCAGGTTGGTTCGAGCGTCGATACGCGTCATCGGCCGGGCTCCGGCAGTGGCAGCAGGCCAACCTGTCGCCACACTTTCCGGTGGTATCCGAGGTGTGGCTCGACATGTACGAGTCGGTGAAAGGAGAACGCCTCGACGGCGTCATCGCCATGGATCCGGTCGCTCTCGGGAGGCTCACCGCCGCCACCGGCCCGATCCAGACGGAGGGCCTCGACGTCGCTGTGGGCCCCGAGAACGCAGTGCCGCTGCTGCTGCACGACTCCTATCTGCAGTTCGGGGACGACCCTGAACAGCAGAACCGCTATCTCGCCGGAGTGACCAGGGGCTTCTGGGAGGCCGTGGCGGCCGGCGACGTCGATGTCGCCGCCCTGGCGAGGGGGGCGGGGGGGTCGGTCCCGGCCGGACACCTCAAGATCTACTCGCAGGACGAACGCACTCAGAACGCCATTCGAGCTCTCGGCGCAGACGGCGGGGTGTTCGATGAAGGCCCCAATGCCCAGCTCGTCTTTCACAACAACTACGGCGCCAACAAGGTCGACTACTTCCTCAAGAGGAGGATCGAGACGACGGTGAGGCTCGACGAGCGTGGCGGGGCGCGCGTGGAGACCAGCGTGGTGATGAAGAACGCGGCCCCCAGCGGACCGCCTTCTCCCCTGCTCGGGCCCGGGGTCCGCGGTGAGGAGACCGGGCTGAACCGCATGCTTCTGGAGTTCCTGCTGCCCGAGGGCGCGCGCGTGAAAGAGCTCACGATCGAAGGTCGCTCTGTTCCGCCGTGGATAGAGCACGAGCGCGCGCTGCCGAGCGTCTCGGAGACTCTCGGAATTCCACCGGGGGGCCGCAAACGAGCCTCGCTCAGCTATGACCTTCCCGAGGCGTCGTCGTGGTCGGGGGGGCAGGGCCGGTTCAGCATGACGCTGCTCCCCCACACAACCGTGACTCCGGACCAGTTCGTGCTGATGATCGTTCCTCCTCAGGGCTATCGAGCCGAAGGGGTGGGGGCCGAGGTGACGACGGTGGAGGGGGCCGTTCGCATGGAGGGCGAGCTCGACGGCAAGAAGAGGCTCACCGTCCGAATCACCGAGGACTAGCCCTGGTCTTGGAGGCCGGCGCGGCGCGGGGCTCAGCCACGATAGATGTCAGAAGGTCAAGGGTGCCAAACGCACACCGTGGACCTCTACACACAAGAAACTGTGTGTAAACGCGGACCGTGGACATTTGCCACCCTTTTGACGGCCCCGGAGAGAGGGTCGGGAGGGCCGAGCGGCGCGGCTCAGGGGTTCGGAGAGACAGGCTCGTCGACCGCGGCGAGGGTCTCGGCCCGTACAAGGTCATTCGTTTGGAGCTTGTCGATGCGCGTCCCGTGGGAGTAGGTCAGCAGGGCGGCCACGATCAGACACACGCCGGAACCGATCAACACCGGCTGAATCCCGAAGGTCGCCGACAGCGCAGGCACGAAGGCGAGTGGAAAGAGCTCTCCGATCTGGCTCGACACGTTCGTCGTCCCCATGACACGACCCACGAGGTGGTCGGGAGTGGCGAACTGAATGAGCGTGCGCATCAGCGGGAACATCACGCCCAGCACGACTCCCCAGTAGATCGCTCCGACCACAACCACTCGGAGGTCGGCGGTGCCCGTATAGATGATGGCGCCGACTCCGCTGGCCACCGCTCCCAGGAGCGCGAGCCGGGCGCACACCAGACGCGAGGGCAGCCGGCTGAGCAGGACTGAGCCCGCGACCACACCCGCACCGAAGATCGTGTTGACCCATCCGAGCGCTTCGGGGCCGGTTCCCAGAACGTCGCGATAGAACAGCGGCTCGAGAGCGCCGAAAGCTCCGAAGGAAAGCCACAGGGCGGCGAAGATGCCGAGATAGAGGCGTAGGGGCGGGCTCGTCCAAGCGAACCTGAAACCCTCGCGCATCTCTGTGAACGCGGCCGGTCTCTCTGAGCGAACTGCACTGGGTCGCAGGGCGACTCTTGCCACCAGAGCCACAGCGACGATTGATGTCAGCGCGTCCAGAACGAAGATCCAGTCGAGCGACCAGTAGTGGGCGATCGCGGCACCCAGGGCCGGCCCGGCGACGAAGGCCGCGCTTCCGCCCCCTTCGATTGCAGAGTTGATGCGCTGCAGGCGGTGGGGCTCGGTGGTGAGAAAAGGGGGCAGGGACGCCACTGCAGTCAACACCGCAGCAGTTGCGAGGCCGGCGAAAGCGACCACCAACGTCATGTCCCCGATGTTGTCGGGCAGCACGAGGGCAAGGGTGGCGGGAACGAAGAAAAGCTCGGCAACGATCAGCACCCGGCGGGGATCGAAGCGGTCGATCAGCACTCCTGCCAGGGCCGAGCCGATCAAGGAGAAGATGCCGAGACTCGCCATCACGAGCGCCTGCTGAGCGGGCGTAGCGTCGAACTCGTAGGCGGCCTTGCCCCAGATCCCGACGAAAAAGGCCGCCTCGCCTCCGGCCTTCGATATGAAGCGGGCCGCCACGACGCGGGCGGTGTTGCGGTCTTCGAGGCCGAGGATCATTGGGGGGAGCCTAAGTGCGAACCCCGCGGGGAGGGCTCCGGGGAACCTCGCTACGTTCTCGGGAGATTCACCCACCTCCTACGTGGCTGAATCTCCCGAGAATGTTTTCTTGGGACAATGTAGTAGTATTCTGCTACGATGCTGACGGTACCCGAGGCGGCCGAGAGGGTGGGCCGAGATCCCGAGACGGTCCGCAGATGGATACGTAGCGGAAAACTCCGAGCTCGCAAGGTCGGGACTCAGCACATGATCGAGGATGACGATCTCGATCTGGTGACCGGTGAGTCCGGGTCGCTCCCCCTGCCCAAGCAATGGAGAACGACATGGACCGGGGAGCCGCAGCCGGACTGGGTGCGCCTGCTACGGCGATCCCGGCGCGATCGCTGAAATGCTCGTTCTGGACGCCAGCGTCGCCATACCTGCTTGCGGTTCGCCCGACGGGTTCGTCGTCTTTGGGGCCGAGGAACTGTTCGCTCCGCCTTTGATGTGGTCGGAGGCTCGCTCGTCGATCCACGAGGCGCTGTGGCGACGCGATGTGACACGGACTTATGCGCTGCGTACGGTGAGGATGCTCGAGAGCGGTCCTATCCGAGCACGTTCCTACCGAAGGCTCGGTGAGGCGGCGTGGAGGTTGTCCGACGAACTGGGATGGGCCAAGACTTACGATGCCGAGTACCTGGCCTTGGCATTGCACCTTGATTGCAGGTTCGTGACGCTCGACGGCCGCCTGCGGCGAGGGGCCGACCGGCTGGGCTTCGTGATCGAGCCGAGCGAGATCTGAAGGGATCCGGCTCTTTAGCCACTGCATCAACTTCCCGCTTGAAGTCCTGGTCAAAGGTGGCCTCATGTAGGAGGCGTTCGACGTCCGTGCGGGGAAGGAGCCGATGGCCCTCGGCTACAGCCACGGGCTAGGCCCCACCGCCAACCCAAGACTGCCTCGGCAACCTCCCTCAGTATCGGGTGATGTCGTGGCGAACTGCCCGCTGCGCGGGACCTTTCGAATCGGCTTCGGCACGCTTCGAACGCAGCGAGTTGTGGCAGTTTCCGAGGGCGAGCTGAGGTCGAGGGCGCCGCTTAACGACTAGACCTGCTCTCTATGGCACGTTGCCTGTTGAGAGATGAGTATATCTACAGAACTGGGAGGACGAGAGAATGGCCGAGAGCCGGTTCAACTGGGAACTGCTTCAGGAGGCAGCCGATCGTCTAGCGCGGCAGGGCGGCTCACCTTTCACGAGGCAAGAGCTCATCCAGGAGGTTCAACGAAACCATCCCGAAAGAGGCTCAGGGTCGCTGGGGCCGATCCTTCAGGCGCTGACTCTGAACGCACAAGGGGGGCCCTCAAGCGCAGGGGGAGCGCTGTTCTTCCGTGTAGGGCGAGGGCTCTACGAGCGCTTCGAAGCAGCTCGCCATTCGGGGCTTGAGATTCCAGCCGAAGAAAGGGCTTACGGTCGATCTCGTCGTCAATCGGAACGACATCGCATTCTCCAAGACAGGATGCGCGAACTAATCGAGGACTTTCCCGATTACCTCCACTCGTACGACCAGCGAGTTCCGTTCGTGAGATCCGGTCAGTGGTCATCTCACGACGAAACGATTCGACGCCGACGCGAACTTGGCAGCGTGACAGCGGCGCTGCAAGACGAAGCATTCTTGCGCAGCCTGTATGAAACGCTCAAGAAATGGGGCATCGGAAAGAGAGCGTCTCGACTGGTGCCCCTCGAAGCTTTCTCCTCGGCGCTTCGAGAGCGAACTGCGGACGTCGCAGTCCTGGAGAGATCTTCCCTCGAGGATCCGACTCTGGATGTGGACGGCATCCTCGGACAGCTTTGGAGTTTGATCAACACCATGCCGATCGTCGAGAACAAGGCCAAGGTGGTCGCCGGCACGAAGACCCTCCACCACCTTCTGCCCGACCTCGTCCCGCCCATGGACCGTGATTGGACCGGCGACTTCTTCATCTGGTCCTTGAACGACTTCCAGAATCGCCAACGCGCCATTTTCGAAGAGGGCTTCCGAAGCTTCGTGCACATCGCTCGCCACGTCCACCCTTCTCAGTACGTCGGAACCGGGTGGCGCACGGGCCCTGCAAAGATCCTGGACAACGCAATCATCGGTTTCATGCTCGAGCAGGTGCCTGCTCCGGGTGCTCAAGAGGTGACACTCGATCTCCCTGGACTCACGACAGGTGAACTCCTCGATCTGCAGGAGCAGGTAGCAGTAGAGCTTGAACTACGAAGGGCCGATTGAAACGGATCGTCTCAGGAATGACCGACCCCGCCTGCCCCGGCCCGCGCTTCGGTTTTTAGAGCGCCGCCTTGGTGGTCCTGAAAGAACACTGCGCGAACCGCCGCGCATCTGAGGAGCCGATCGGAGAGCGCCCCATTTCGCTTCGATCGAGAGGAAGGTGACGGGTGCGAAGGTCCAGCGTCAATCTCCAGAATGTTCTTCTCGGGATGTAGCGGTACGTTCTCAAGGCTCGGCTCGCCCCTTGAAACCCAAGTCGTTGACCTCGGGTTGCCGTCGACGCTCCTACCTATTCCGTAGGGAGACCGGCTTCCTTCCACGCAGTGATGCCGCCGTCCATGTGGGCCACTTCGGTATACCCATCTCCTGCAGCGTTGCAGCGGCGAGCGCGGAGCGGCCTCCAGATGCACAGTGCAGGATGACCCGCTTGTTGGGGTCGAATTCCTGGCGATGGTTCGGGGTCGTTGGATCAGCCCAGAATTCAAGCATGCCACGAGGAGCCTCCACGGCTCCTGGGACCGATCCGGTCTGTTCCCGTTCCGCTGGCTCGCGTAGATCAACGAGAGTTACCTGGCCTTCCTCCATCTCAGTCTTGACCTGCTCGGAACACTGCGCGAACCAGCCGAGCAAGCTTGACCTGAGTGGTGAGCAGTTAGGCATCCGAGGTAGTGACTGACCGAGTCCCCGTCCGGGGCGACCGCCCGAAAATCCGCCACTCATGCTGACCGTCGAGTCCCTCGACGATCGGTTTCCGAGACGATGCCCGAGGAGCCGCTGCCCGCCTGCCTTGGGTTTTGGTAGTTTCGGGTGGTGACGAACGAGGCTTCCCCGGACGGCGGACCGGTTCGTTCCGCTGAGGTGATCGCGGCGCTGTGCCTGGCAACCGACCTCGGGATGGGCTTTCCGTTCGAGCACGGGTTGCAAAGCACGCTGATTGCGACTCGGCTGGCCGAGCGCTTGGGAGTTGACCCCGCGACCGCGTCGAGGACCTACTACGCCTGTCTGCTGACTCATTCGGGCTGCACCACCGATGCACATGTCACTGCCGAGGTGTTCGGCGGTTCGCTCACCACTCATTTCAACCCCGTCATGTACGGGTCAAGACGCGAGGTCCTGAGCGGGCTTCTACGTGCGCTCACTCCACCCGAGAGAGCGGGGCCGGTGCGCACAGTGGAGGCGGCACGGCGGCTGCCTCGAATGGCACGAAGCGCGCGTCCCCAATTCACCGCCATGTGCGAAGTGGCGCAGATGCTCGCCGAGGGCGTCGGCCTTCCCCCGTCGGTGCAGGGTCTCCTCGCCCACCTGTTCGAGCGGTGGGATGGCAAGGGCCCACTCGGCCGTGCAAAGGGCGACGAGATCCCACTGCCGATGCGGATCGTCCACGTCGCCGTCGACGCCGCCCTCCAACGTCTGTTGGGAGGGACCGAACACGCGGCGCGCGTCGTCCGCGACCGGGCGGCGCTCGCGTTCGATCCAGAGGTGGCCGCCTGCCTTACCGACGACGCCGAACAGATCCTCGCCCTCGACGCCGAGGCGTCGGTCTGGGACGAGGTGCTCTCCCGAGAGCCCACTCCTCACCTGACGCTAGAAGGAAAGGCGATCGACCGGGCACTGACCGCGATGGGAAACTTCACCGACCTGATCTCGCCCTATCTCGCCGGCCACTCAATCGGGGTCGCGGAACTCGCCGCTGTAGCCGCGGAGCGCTGCCGCCTGGACGCGGCCGGCAAGGTGTTGGTCCGGCGCGCCGCGCTGGTCCACGACCTCGGCCGGGTCGCGGTCGGGGCGAGAACCTGGCAGAAGCCCGGGCCGCTGACTGCGGACGAGTGGGAGCAGGTGAGACTGCACCCCTACCACACCGAACGTGTGTTATCGCGCTCCCCGTTCCTGTCCGCACTGGTGCGGGTCGCGGGCGCACACCACGAGCGACTCGATGGCTCGGGCTACCACCGCGGCTCCGCCGGCGCTGAACTACCGCTACCGGCACGCCTTGTCGCCGCAGCCGATGCCTACCATGCTATGACCGAGCCGCGTCCCCACCGAGAGCCGTTAGCGCCCGCGCAGGCGGCGGACGAGCTCGCCCGAGAGGCCGGCGGCGGACGATTCGATCCCGACGCGGTGACGGCGGTGATCGAGGGGGCCGGGCAGCGGGTTACGCGAATCGGGCGCCCGGCAGATCTCACCGAGCGCGAGGCCGAAGTCGTCGGCATGCTCGCCCGCGGTCTGCAGACCAAGCAGGTTGCACGGACACTCGGGATCTCGGTCAAGACCGCCGATCGACATATCCAGAACGCCTACGGCAAGATCGGGGTCTCGACGCGCGCGTCGGCGACCCTGTTTGCGATGGAGCACGGTCTCATCGCATGGGGAGAACTCCCTATTGCGCGGCCCGGCGGCTCGCTCCTAGCGTAGTCCTTGGCCCGGATAACCCGGGCCGCACGCCGACGGAAAGGAGGAGACCATGGCGGTCGCAATGATGGTAGACAATCCGGAGGGCTCGCAGGAGGCCTACGACACCGTGCGCGAAAAACTCGGCTTGGAGAGGCCCGCGGGCGGCATCTTCCACGTCGCCGGGCCGAGCCCCAACGGCGGCTGGCGGGTGATCGAGGTGTGGGAGTCGGAGGAGGACGCGAAGCGGTTCGTCAAGGAGCGCCTGCTGCCGGCCTTCGAGGCGGTCAGCGCCCCACCGCCGCCTCCGACCGAGTTCTGGCCCGTGCACAACTACATGGCATAGCCGGCTAGGAGAAGAGCCGGCAAGGAGCCTGGGCGGGAAGCGCAGCGAAGCGGCGCAGAGCAGCATGCTCCACGAACCGCGGGCTCCCGGACGCGCTTCTCCACAAAGAAATGGAGATCTGTTTCCTCACCAAAGGTGGCTTCGACCAACAGCTTCCCTGAGGCGATCGGAGGAGAACCATGGCAAGCATCGACATCGGCAGGAATCAGTGGCGAACAGCCGTTTTGATCGCCGCGCCGGCGGTATTGCTCGCCGCCTTAGTTGCACACCCCTACCTGGCCGGACGGCTCCCGAACGATGCCGAGGTCGCCGATGCGGTGGCTGGCGGAATGACGCGCTGGGGGCTGGTCCACCTCGCCACCAGCGTGGCGTCCGGCCTGATCATCCTGGCCTTCCTCGCCGTCCGCAGCTACCTTAGGGAGACGGGGGAGGATCGCTTCAGCGCCCTCGGGGTCCCGTTCGTCGTTATCGGCAGCACGCTGTTCGCGGTCCTGCCGGGGATGGAGTTCGCTCCGCTGGCTGCGGCAGAGACAGGCGCCACGACGGCGGAGATAGAGGCCACGCAGGAGGCGCTAGCGTCCTGGTTCCTGCCCGTCCTGGCGAGCGGGGCGGTCGCCTTCGCAATCGGGGTGTTCGGCTTCGCGCGGGCGCTCTCCATCACGACAGTAGGAAGCCGCAGCCTTACCCGTGTCGTGGTCGGCGCGCTGATCGTCATGGCAATATCCCGTTTCATCCCCCTGGCTGCCGTGCAGTTCTATGTGCAGGGTGCTGCAGCCATAGTGGCCCTGTGGCCGCTGGCCTTCGCGATGCGGACACAGGCGGCGCCGTACACCACCGGCCGATCGCGACCGATGCCTGCCGGCTGAGGCCGACCCTTGTCGGCTCCGCGGCTCCGTCGGCGGCCACCGGAAACAACGGGACGGTTGTGATGCCGTGTAGTGCCCGGCTTATCCACTCACCCTAGCCGGATTGATTTTAGTGGTCCTGAGAGAACATTGGGCGAACCGTTCTCTGCCGTACGTCAAGGCCTCGGCCCGTCGGGGCGTGAAACTTCGTCAGCTCGAGCCGTCCGGGGTCTCCACCATCGCGATCTCCGCCCGGACGCCCTCGAGCCCCACCACGCGATCCACCCAACCGCCCTCGACCGGCCCCTCGCCCTGCAGCTTGAGTCCGAGCTCGCCGAAGAACGCCGTCGCTGCCGCGAGGTCGTCGACCACGATGCCCACGTGCTCCATGCGTTGGATCGTCATGCGCTGGACGGTACGACACGGCGGCCCCAGCTACAACGTCCCTCGGTTGCCGATCGGCTGGTGGGGAACGCGCCACCCATTGGTCTGAAGAGACCAGCGATGAGTTGCTCGGCTCAATCGGGTCAAAGCTGGGTACGCGAGCCTATCGAGGACGCTCATTGAGACGACTGTTCCTATATAGCTCGGCGGCCCGCGCGCGGGCGGCCTGACGGACCAGGTGGTCGCGCTCGGCGACGTCCGTGGCCCGACGGGCGGCATCCGCGTACGCCGTGGCGGCGGCAGGGAGGTCGCCGCTGAGCTCGTGCAGGTGGCCGCGGACGGCGTGCCACCGGTGCCGCTCGCCGAGCACCTCGCGCAGCCGGTCGGTCTCGCGCAGCCCGGCGGCGGCGCCGAGGACGTG
>JALZJN010000296.1 GCA_030859735.1 Actinomycetota bacterium | reverse complement strand
CACTCCTGGACAAATGGACACTCTTGCGGAAGCTTTGGGAACCCCAAAATGTTCATGCTAGCGTTGCGGCCGCGTATGGTTCCTGTGGACGGGGCCCATACGACGGCAATGTCCACACATGGCAAGGAGAGAACAAGTGGAGTGGCTGACGGAACCAGACGTTTGGATCGGTTTCGTCACCCTCCTGTCGCTGGAGATTGTCCTCGGCATCGACAATGTCGTGTTCCTCTCGATTCTTGCAGGCAAGCTGCCTACTACTCAGCAGGCCCGAGCACGGCAGGTCGGCCTTGTTCTCGCACTTGCCATGCGCATTCTGCTCCTGCTGACCCTGTCCTGGGTCATCGGGCTGACGTCGCCGATGTTCTCGCTCATCGGGCACGAGATTTCGGGCCGCGACCTCATCCTGATAATGGGGGGATTGTTCCTGATCGGCAAGAGCACCTACGAGATTCACGACCGCCTTGAGGGGGAGGAGGGGCATGCCAGCGCCCGGACCGGGGCTTCATTCTCAGCGGTGATTGCTCAGATCGTGGTCCTCGACGCCGTCTTCTCACTTGACTCGGTGATCACAGCGGTCGGAATGGTAGATCGGCTCGAGGTAATGATTGCGGCAGTGATCGTCGCGGTAGGCATCATGCTGATCTCCGCCGGTGTGATCAGCACGTTCGTCAACCGACACCCGACCGTGAAGATGCTGGCGCTCAGCTTCTTGTTGCTCATTGGCCTAAGCTTGTTACTGGACGGGTTCGAGCGGCACATCCCCAAAGGCTACGTCTACTTCGCGATGGGCTTCTCGCTTCTGGTCGAATTACTGAACCTGCGTGTGCGCGCGCGGCGACAAGAGCCGGTGCGATTCCATCAACGGTATGTGGATCAAGGAAGAGATGTTGAGGATGCGGGTGTTCCTGTGGCAGGCGGACCTGCATCGGCTGATAAATAGGTCGTCGGTATCTGCCGTGCCGAGACGTATGTTCTGAGTCCGAGGTTGTAGGATATGCGGCAGTCGGACACAGCCTTGGGGAAGGCTTTCACATGATCGGTTTCATTATCGCGGGGCCTCGTAATCGGGGCGTTGCTAGACGCTTGAAGCTTTGGTAAACGCCTTTGAGCGATGGGCGCCGGAGACGATCTGAAACCTGGGCATGAGGCGTGAGTGCGGTCGCCCTCTCAGACTAGACCTCCGTGGAGTCGAAGCACCCGCCCCCTTTCGGCGGTCAGCCACCAAGGCTGCAACTCCTAGGGTGCAGCCGTCATCTCATGGACCGCTATATTGTCACTGTGCCGAAGCCAGCGAACCCAACACTTCATCATATTGCGCTCACGGTGACCGATCTTGATGCCAGCATGGCTTGGTATCAAATGATTTTCGAGGTCTCGCTGCTGATGGAGGTGCCGCATCAGGGTGGAACCGGGATGCTGCTGGTCGACCAGCAGCAGACCCTCGCAATCGTTCTTCACCGCCACGACGCCAACGAGAAGGAGCCGTTCTCCGAAAGGCGGACGGGCTTGGATCATGTGGGGTTCATGATCACCAGCCGCACAGAGCTGGAAAGGTGGCAGGAACACCTTGCGGTGCACGGCGTGGTGCCTTCATCGGAGGCGGCGAGCTCGCTGACGCAATCTCCTATCGTTGACGAGCCATACGGTTCGGTGCTCGTCTTCCGGGATCCCGACAATATCCAACTTGAGTTTATCGCTCCTCCCGCCGAAGGGACGCGATCCTAGGACCCTGACCCGCGCAAGTACTGGTTGATCAGCAAGATCGACGCTGCGCCCTCTCCTACCGCTCCGGCAACCCGTTTGATCGAACCGTGGCGGACGTCGCCGGCAGCGAACACGCCCGGCATGCTGGTCTCGAGCAGGAGCGGGGAGCGGGCGAGTGGCCACCGTTCTCTTGAGCTGTTTTCGGCCCAGAGATCGGCGCCTGTAAGCACGAAGCCAAGGTTGTCCCGGGCGACAGAGGGCTCCAACCAGTCGGTGCGCGGTTCTGCCCCGATCATCACGAAGAGGGCATCGGCCGCCAATTCTCGAGTCTTCCCTGTGGAGCGGTCTAGGATGATTACCGCTTCGAGGGCGTGCTCCCCTATAGCCTCGGCGATCTGGCTGTTGAGGAGCACGTTAATGCGCTCGTTGGCCTCGATCTCCTTAACCAGGTAATCCGACAGGCTCTTCGAGAGGAGAGGACCTCGGACCACGAGGGTCACGCTCGCACCCACCTGAGAAAGAAAGACCGCCAACTGGCCCGCCGAGTTGCCCGCACCCACGACACATGCGTTCACGGCACCCAATGCCCGGGCTTCCGATATGCCCGCACCATAGAAGACCCCGCTGCCCACGAGCCGGTCGACGCCCGGTGCTTCGAGCTGTCGATAGGAAACTCCGGTTGCAATGGTCACGGTACGGCTGCGAATCTCCCGCCCATTCGCGAGGATTACGAGGTTTTTGTCACCTTCGCTTCGCAGCTCTGCGACCGGAGTGGTAAAGGCCAGGTAGGCTCCGAATTGTTGCGCCTGTCGCATTGCTCTCTCAGCAAGATCTCTTCCGCTGATTCCCCAAGGGAAACCGAGATAGTTGCGGATCATCGTGCTGGTGCCGGCCTGGCCTCCAAAGGCAAAGTTCTCTAGGGTCAGCACGCGGAGGCCTTCGGCCGCGGCGTACACCGCGGCTGCGAGTCCTGCCGGTCCCGTGCCCACGATGGTGACGTCATAGGGGGAGTCCTGCGGGGGAACATCGCGCGCGCCCATGGCGCGAGCGACTTTCATCTCGGACAGGTCACGGAGGACCCGGCCATCGTAGAGAACGGCTACGGGAAGGTCGTCTCGCGTCAAACCATGTTCCCGCATGATCTCGGTGCCTCCAGGAGATTCGGGCGCGTAGACTCCAGTGGCAACGTTGTTGAGATCGCTGCCTCGGACCAGAGATCTTATTAGCGGTGATTTCGAGTCGCCGATGAACTTGATCTTTACCAACCGAGGAAGGTGGGTTCCAGACCACACCCGAAGAGCTTCTCCAGTGGTCGGGTAGAGCTCTTCTTCAGGCGAGGCCCACGGTTTGCCGAAGTAGTAGTCGATGTGATTCAAGGTAAGCGCCCTGATGATGGGGTCTTCGGCTCGCAAATCACCGACGTCGATCATCAGAGCTCGCATCGCGCCGGGATGGTGGTCGCGAGATTGACTGAGGAGATCGATTCCCGTCATCTCGGGCATCCATTGATAGGCGATGACTAGGGCTACAGTCCCTTTCTCCTTCGCCAGACGTTTCTGCAAGACAACGGCATCGAGCGGCGAGTTTGCCGAGAGCACGTCGTAGTCGGCGCCATATCGCCTTGTCATGTCTCGCTGGAGGGTCTCCAACGATTTTTCGTCATGGTCAACGACCAGGATTGTCGCTTTCATAGCCTTACGGATATCACGCCAGCCGAATGGCTGCCACCGGGTCGAAGTGTCGGTGCATGTGGATCAAAGGGAAGGCGCTGCCTAGTGACCGAGTCTCTGGGCTGAACCCACGGTGGAGCGTCATTTCGGATGTCCGCAGGCTTTCCAAGGACCAGCGGCCACACCATTAGGCGCCGCCCGCTACCAATCCCTCGCGCCATAGGCGGCGCATCTCCTCCGAGTCGGCCAGCAGCTGGTCCAGGGTGCCGCGGCTGACTACCTTGCCGGCCTCGAGCAGCAGGAGTTGGTCGGCGCGACGCAGCGCGGCCGGGCGATGGGAGACGACCATGCAGGTGACGTCGCGTCCGCGTGCGAAGAGGCGTGACCAGAGCTGCGATTCTGTATCGACGTCGAGCGCCGAGGAGAGATCGTCGAAGACGAGCAGCTCCGCGTCGCGCACGAACATGCGGGCGGCGGCGGCGCGTTGCAGCTGGCCGCCGGAGAGCTT